>JANYGY010000212.1 GCA_025362255.1 Planctomycetales bacterium | reverse complement strand
CATAACTGCTTATCAGTTGGAATTTTTGAAATTAAGTAATCTATTCGACTACAAATTTTCCAGGCAGCTAACTTGATCGAATCGTCGACTGGCATGGAAAATTTAAATCGCCTTAGAAATCTGAATCAACGGCAGCAACGGCGGCCGCTGCAATCTCATCTGCATCCGCCGTAACGTAATCCGCGCTCAGAATAAAATCTTCGCAGTCTTTATCCATGCCATTCGAAATGACGGACTGACCGCGAGCGGCAGGGCCGAAACGGTCTTTAGCGCTGGTCATGGCGCTGTCATAATGAAGGCAGAATTCTTCGTAGGTCATAGTCGTCATCCTATTCGTTGTTGAGTCAACAGCGATCTGGAGCTGGGCGAAGGATTGTATAAGCAATCCCTTTTTGTCAACTTCGTCGAATCTTATGCTACCTCTTCGCTTCGAAAGCAACAAGCGTAAAGCTGCTAAAGCGTGTAGTCGGCCATCAACCATTGGTCATTAGGCTCCGGGGCAAATGCCGTATTGGCCCGTGCCTTGCACACCATGCACGCCCTGCACGCCCTGCACGCCATGCACGCCCCTGCACCCCCGATGGCCCGCCCCTGTGCAGGCTGTGCATGGTGTGCACGGTGTGTGCTCCCTGATTTGTTTGTCGGCAAAGGCTCCTCATCCTAGCCAGGATCCCTAGCTAGCGGTGGCGACACCCTCTACCTAGCCCGCCCTTCCTAAATACCCTAGCCCGGCCCTAGCCAGCCGAGTTCATGCAGTGATGCAGGAATCAAACAAAAAAGCCCCAACCTGTTACAGATTAGGGCTTTATGCTTGGAGGCGCTGTCCGGATTCGAACCGGAGTACACGGATTTGCAATCCGCTGCGTAGCCACTCCGCCACAGCGCCGGATGAAGGCGCCGCTGCTGAGGCGGCGCGCTTCGATCAGACTACGAATGGTTTGACGACCCAACCGGCCTTGATGGCGCGGGTGCAGACCCAGACCTTCTTGATCTCGCCGTCGATGACGCAGCGAAGCTTCTTGAGGTTGGGACGAACCTTACGCTTGGTGCGGCCTTTGATTTTGTTACCCACGCCGCCGTCGCGACGAGCGCCCTTTTCGGCGCGGATCCAACCGACTTGTGTTTTCTTACCAGTGAAATGACAGACGCGGGACATAAGGCGCTCTCTCGTATGAAGGGTCGGCAGTATGTAAGCGACGGGGATTGGTCAAGATGGCGATCGGGGATCGGCATTCAGCTCTCACCAGTGGCGGGTGCTGCTCTCAGTCGGCAGGCAGGTCAGCTCAATTTCTGTCGCATTTCATGGGACAATCAGCATGGCGTCGCCATAGCTGAAGAATCGGTAGCGCTCTCGGATGGCCTCGGCGTACAGATCCCGCAAGCGCTCCTGGCCGGTGACGCAGGCCACCAGCATGAGCAGGCTCGAGCGGGGAAGATGGAAATTGGTCAAAAGCCCGTCGATCATCAGCAGCCGTTCTGGCGGATGCAGGAACAGGCTGGTCCACCCACTGAATTCGGCCAGTCCACCGGCTTGCCGCGCTGCTGATTCGATGGTGCGCACCACGGTCGTCCCGACCGCGATGACCCGGCCACCGGCAGCGCGCGTGGAACGAATAGCAGCGACGGTTTCGGGCGGACAGTTGCACCATTCGGCATGGATCCGGAAGTCGGCGAGATCCTCGGTGTCCACTGGCTTGAACGTCCCGGGTCCGATCGCCAATTCGACCATCGCCGTGGTGATTCCGTGCGCGGTGAGCCTGGCCAGCAATTCAGTGGTCAGGTGCAGACTCGCGGTCGGCGCGGCTACTGACCCTAAACGATCGGCAAACACCGTCTGATAACGATCGCGATCGGATGGTCGATCAGGCCGCGCAATGTACGGTGGCAGCGGCACGTGACCGCAGCGATCCGCCAAGGCCAAGAGATCATCAGCGATCACCGTGCGGGTGCCGTCGGCATGAAGCGTCGTGACCGTGACCAGCGCCGCCGGCTCACCCGCGTGATCGAGGACCTGGATGGAGGCCCCGCTGGCAACCCGTCCGCGCACCATCGCCCGCCACGCCCGCGGATCGGCCGTAGGATCGCGCAACCGCTCTGGATGAAGCAAAAGGATTTCTCGCTCGCCGCCACCTTCGCCACTGGCGATCACGGGGGTCCGGGCGAGCAGCCGGGCGGGAATGACTTTGGTCCGATTGAGCACCAGCAGATCACCGGCGCGGAGGTATTCACCCAGATCACGCACGTGACGATGGTGCGCGGGAGAATCGCCAATCGCCACCATCAAACGCGCCGCATCGCGAGGTTCGCATGGCTCCTGCGCGATCAGTTGGGGTGGCAATAGGTAATCGAAATCAGCAGTGCGCATCGACATAGGTGCGACTCAGACTGCAAAAAAAACCGCAGGTCACAGCAACGCCAACCGCGCCGGCATGAAGGTCGGATCCGCCTGCTGGGCCTGCGCGTAGCGTTGCCGCGCCGCCGTCTCGTTACCTTTGGTTCGTTCGGCCATCCCACGGTAAAAAGCGATTTCAGCGCGGTGGCGTGGAGTCAGGCGGTCATCTTCGAGCGCCGCCGCGAGGTGCCGCTCACCGACCGTCGGATCATCGCCATTGCGGTACGCCATCATCACATGGAACTGACCGAGCTGGAGCAGGGCCGGGCCATAGGCAGGATCGATAGTCAAAGCGCGATTGAGGGCACGGCGAGCAGCGTCGAAGCAGTCACCTTTTTCAAGCACGCTGGCGATGCTGCGACTGACCTGGATCAGCACCGCTGCCAATTGCGTCCAAGCAGCGGGCTGATCAGGAAAGACGACGGTGGCGCCGCGGGCGCAGCCAACGGCGAGCGCTTGATCTCCGCCCTCAAGGGCTGAGTTCGTCGCGTCGCGCCACGCCGCGAGATCCGCGCCGATCGACCCGGGCTTTTGTTCAGGAATGGCGCTGGGCTTGCAGTGATGCCATCCGGGTTCGCCCAGTTGCACCAATCCCGCCCACACCCGCAGCACGGCGTAACGCGGAGTTCCCCAGACCTCGGGGATGGCGCGGATCCACGGCGGAAGCTCGTGCTCGATCGCCGCGATCGTTGCTGGCAGGTCACGACCCGCTGCGTGATGACGACGGACTTCTGTCAGGAACCAGCGGATGATTCGTTCGAGGACCGCTAACGCAGCGACGTCGGCGACCGGACCGTGCCCTGGCGATACATGCAACGCGGCAAAGCTGCGAACTTCGTCCAAGGCCGCCAACCAACCATCGTTTTCCAATCCTTCGCGTTGGCTTGGTTGCCCGAAAATCGGAAAACTTCCGGTCATCACCGTGTCCCCCGCCACCAGCACGCGCTCCTCCGGGCACCACACCAGCGTCGGATCCACGGTTTCAGCCGGGGCGCCTCGCGACAGATGCAGCGTCAATCCACCGAGGTCCAACGGCCCGCAGTCTTCGGCCATGACCGTGGGCAGCAGTGGATCAGGGCCGAGATCGAACCCCCTACTGGCGAGAAATTGCTTTTGCCGCGGTGCTTTGGAGACCATGAAATCAACCGTGTCGCGATTGGCGATCAGGGTCGCGCCAGCTTCGGCGAAAACGGAGTTTCCGTTGGTGTGGTCCCAATGATAATGGGTGTTGATGGCGAACCGCACCGGTTTGCGGAATTCATCCTGCAGCCGTTGGCGCAGCCGCTTGGCAAGCGCCTGGTTCACTTGCGTATCGACTACCGCAATGCTGTGATCACCGATGAATATCGTGCTGTTGACGATGTTCCGCCATACCGCGACACGCGGACTGAGACGCTCAAGCGTACCGTAGACGCGCGGGGCAAACGGATTGGCGGCGGCCGGGGAAGGCATTGAGGCTTATGAGATGCGCCTCATGGACGGGCGCAAGTGACCGCAAAGGTGAGCATCAAAAAGGGTGGACTTCTTACGCAGCCGGGCGGTCGAGGACCCGATAGCCGACGGCTTCGGCAACATCATCGAGCTGCACCTGCTCGCGCGCATCCAGATCCGCAACGGTGCGGGCGACCTTGAGACACCGATCGTGGGCGCGCGCGCTCAAGCCGAGTTCCTCTGCCGCCTGTTGAAGCAGGCTCAAGGCGTCGGCAGTGGCGTGCAGATGGGTCCGCAATCCGCGCGAATCAAGGCGCGCATTGGCAACCCCCTGGCGCGCCAGCATGCGATCGCGCGCGGCGCATACGCGAGCACGCACCTCGACGCTGGTGTCGCCCCCACCTGATTCGAGCAGCATCACATCAGGGCGCTGCGCCGGGACATCGAGGTGGAGATCGATGCGGTCGAGCAGCGGGCCGGAAATGCGACTGCGATAACGATGAGTGGCATCAGCCGAATCGACACACCGGCGGGTTGGATGACCGAGGTATCCGCAAGGACATGGATTCATCGCGGCGATGAGCGTGACCTGCGCCGGAAAGCGCACGCGACCACCGGATCGACTGATGGTTAGATGCCCGTCTTCCAGCGGCTGGCGCAGGGTTTCGAGTACCTGGCGCGGAAACTCGGGAAGTTCATCGAGAAAGAGCACGCCTTGATGCGCCAGGCTGACTTCGCCGGGGCGCGGAATACTGCCCCCACCAATCAAGCCCACTCCTGAAACATTATGATGCGGGGCACGAAATGGCCGCTCGCGCAACAAGCCGGCCCCAGCGGGCAGCAATCCGCTCACCGAGTGGACCCGACTTGCATCAAGTGCTTCTTCTGAGGTCATGGGCGGCAACAGGCCCGGCAATCGTCTGGCAAGCATGGTCTTGCCCGAACCAGGTGGGCCAATGAGCAGCAGGTTGTGACCGCCGGCAGCCGCAATGATAAGCGCGCGTTTGGCGTGTTCCTGGCCCCGAACATCGCTCAGGCAGGGCCCCTGATAGATCACCTCGAGAGATTCGACGAGCACCGTGGGCGCGGCTGTGAAGCCTTCACGGATAAGCGATACGCACTCTGCGAGATTCACCGGAGCGTACACCGCGATCCCGCGCACCACCGCGGCCTCAGCGAGATTGCCCGGAGCGACCACTGCCCGAACCAACCCGGCGTCACGCGCGGCGATCACCGCGGGCAAGACGCCACGCACGGGGCGCAAGTTGCCGTTCAAGGCCAATTCCGCGAGAAACAACGTATCTGCCGGCAACTCCAAGCCATTTTCACTGACCGTGGCTGCAAGCCCAAGTGCTATCGCAAGGTCGAAAGCAGGCCCTTCCTTGCGGCGATCTGCAGGTGCCAAGTTGACCACGACATGGTCCGCCGGGGGATGACGAAATCCTGAGCTGACCAAAGCTGGGGTTATGCGATCGATGGATTCGCGAACCGCGATGTCTGGCAGACCGACCACGGTCGTACGACCGATACCAGTGGTCGGTTCAATCCGACTGACCTCGACCTGCACGACATACCCATCGACACCTTCAAGACCGGCAGCAGCAAGACAGGCAAGGCGCATAGTCCATCCATCGTTGAGGTGCGAGGTAGTTGTCCAGCACACTCGTCAGGCCGAGCTTTGGGTCAGAAAATAAAAAACCCCCGTGCCCTAGGTAAGGCACGGGGAATCCAACGCTCGAGATGACTCGAGCGGTTAATTCTTGTGCAGATCCTTCACCTGAGCGTAGCGATAGTAAACTTCGAGACATAACGTGTTGTAGGCAGTGGTCAGCACGCGACCAGCTTCAGAGCCGATAAACTGCCCAGCGCCCCAATCCCACGAACCGTCGAAACAATCGGTGCTCTTGCGCTGAGCACCAACCAGCATGTCGCGGACCGACGCATTCCACTTAGTCCAACGGTCACCACCCATCTGAAAGATGGCCATGGTGTTGTAGTACATATAGTACTGATTGGCTGGATATTTGGTGGGAACCTGAAAAGCCATGACGGTGTTTGCCAGAGACTCAGCCATCGCATCACCATTCAAATGTCCGAGGAAGATCGCGCATACCAGGCCGATGGATTCACGTCCTGGCTCACCTTCAAGTACATCGGTATCACTGTGCCAGGAGTAATAGAATTTCGATTTGTCATAAGCCGTGATATCTTTCCATTCCTTGTCGCCTTTGGCCCCAGCAACTGCTTTGCTGTTGGCTGCTTTCCAGGCCAGTTCAAGCCACCGTTTGGCTCCATCCATGCCTTTGCCGATATTCAGATTACCCGCAAGCGCTGATTTCAGTGCCATGATATTCCATCCAGTCACTGAGGCATCGTTGCGACCATTTGGGCCGACATAATCCCACCCGAGTCCGCCGCTTGCGTAACCGCCAGCTGCCTTGGCGTCAGCTTTCGGATCCGCGACCGCACCCTTTTCCTGATTCTGATGGGCGAGAATCTGATCGACGCCTTTCTGGGTTGGAGCGCGCAATTCCGGATCGGCGGTCATGGCGTACGCCTCGGCGAGAGCCATCACACCGATAGGATGTTCGTAGTTTCGATTTCCGAGATACCCATCCGGCTTCTGGACTGAGATGAGCCAATCGATCCCTTTTTTCACCGTGGCTTTGTAGCGGTTGGGGGTTTTGTGATCATACCCGGCACCCAAATAGCAGAGAATCGCGTAACCGGTCATTGCTACGTTACAGTCAGAGCCATTGCCCTTACTATCGCCGCCTGGTTCGCATTTTGCACCTTCGGTGCAATTTTGGTAATATTTGTCGGTCTCCCATGAGCCATTGGCGCTCTGATGGCGTTTGAACCATTTCAAAGCGGCCTCGACGGCGCCTTCCGAGCCCGGACTTCCACCGCCCTTGCCTACTGCGCGCTTGCGTCCGCCACCACTGCGATTGCCGAACATCCCCGCACCGCCGCCGCCCGCACCCATGGCAATGGCGAATCCCGAGCCGCCCATTTCCGAGTCGGCCATGGCTTCTTCGCGACCTTTGGGCGTGGTCGAATCGGTTTCAGCCTCACGTTCGGTATTTTCAACCGGAACATCGAGATTCGTGACCGGAGAAGGAGTATCCGTCTCGGTTGGGGCGTCGATCTCGACCTTGGGCTCGAGCGTACGTTCGGGTTTGGGCTTATCGACCTTGGGTGGTGGTGCCTCGATTGGAGTCACGCGCGTTGGCGGAGTGTCCTGTTCGAGGATCTTCGGTACGCCGAACACGGCGAGCATGGCCAGAACCAATGCCGACAAATGGACGCCGCCGCTGATCAGCCAGCCGTACACTGCCCGGCGGGTCGAGTCCTGTGGGTCGTTCTGCGCCTCATCAGCGTTTTCGTCGATCTCCTCTGGCGGGAGTTGATCGTCGGGATTCTGGTCGTTGTTATTGCTCATGGGAGTCCTTCCAAAGGGATCAACGGACGTCACTGCCAAAGGTTCAGTTAAGACTGAGCTCAAGGTCAGGCAGCGTGTCGGAGATGTGCGGACCATACGCTGACGAGGTGAAGTCGGCACCACCAAGGTGCGCTCTGCGCGGGCAGTCGGTGAAACACCTGCTCAGCGAATCGGCACCTTAGGACCATCGAACCACTAAGCCCCAGCCAACCAAAACGCCAACAGCCGACCACCCTGTTGGGTGATCGGCTGTTGGATGAGAACCGGTAATCGATTCGACAACGGCGCGGCGGACCCGCTGCCTGTGGAAATCAGACCAGAAGGGTCTTGATATCCGCGGCAGTGATCTTGCTTGCCTGCTTGTCGAGACGCACTGCAAGCCAGGACTGGACTTCAGGTGCGTACGCGGTGCCAGCGGGGGTCGCCTTGATCTTGGCGATGATCCGGACTTCGCGACGGACGCGGGCCGAGGCCTTGGCCGGAGCTTTACGCTTGCGCGTCGCGATCTTGTGGGCGGCGAGATTCGCGCGACGGATACTGCGATGACGATGCATGCCACGGGCCATGAGAAACTCCGATCAAAAGTGCCTTGCGGGGGCGGGAAGTGTGCAATCACGGTGAAGGTGTCAAGCCTTTGCCGTAATCGCACGTTCTTGATTATCTGATCTGCTCAACCATCTGAACCCGGAGCCTCAGAGAATTCCGCGTTGTGATAAATTTCCTGAACATCGTCATGGTCGTCGAGCGACTCGATCAAGGCATCGAGGGCATGATGGACTGCTGGATCGTTGATGACGATGCGATTTTCAGGGAGCTTGGTGAGTTCAGCACTGATGATGACCACCTTGGCGGTCTGCAGCGCTTTCTGCACCAAGTCGAACTGATTGGCGGCAGCGGTGATCGCGACCTGACCTTCCTCGAGCAAAAGAACCTCATCGGCATCAGCATTCGCCGCGAGCAATATCTCTAGCACCGCGTCTTCGCAATGAGCCTCGACCAGAAATGCTGCTTTGGGCGCAAATTGCCACGCGACGCATCCCGGAGCACCGATCAGGGAATCGGCTCGCTCGAACAATTTCTTGATCTCGGGTGCAGTGCGATTGCGGTTGTCGGTGAGGATGTCGAGAACGATCGCGACCCCACCAGGGCCATAGCCCTCGTACGACAATTCAACCATCTGCTTGCCACTGGCGAGATCCCCGGCGGCTTTTTTGATCGCGCGCAGGATCGCGTCCATGTTCATCTTGTTGGCGCGGGCTTTGTCGACCGCCAGACGCAGACGTGGGTTGTCCTCCATCTTGGGGCCACCCATGCCGACGGCGCTGGTGATCAGCTTGCCCATCTTGGCGATGACCGCGCCCTTCTTCTTGTCGTTGGCGGCCTTCTTGTGCTTGATGTTATCCCAGTGGCTGTGCTTGGCCATCGGCGCCCCGCTTATTTCTTGATGCGCTTGGTCGTCTTGTCCTTCGGGGAGTCTTTCGGCGACTCTTTTTTCAGACTGAAATCGACCGGTTGCGGCTCATCTGCGCCGGCACTTTGATACGTGTGAACATGTTCACGCAGGACCCGCGACAAGCGCAGGATCTGTTCGGTATCCAGGCTTTCCTCGATCTTTTTCTGGAAATTCTGGAGGTTCGCGTGCTTGGGCACCCCGCCGAGGAATTTGAGCAGCCGGAACTGCTCTTCATCGCAGGGGAAGACCTTGAGGTCGAGCGCCAGGACCAGCGCGCGTTCGACCATATCACGCCGGATGTTGGTTGTATCGGGAAGCGCGCGAAGCGTCTCGGTGCCGCCGGCCGACAGCAGATCGTTGATCTCCATGCGCCGGAAAGCGGTGTAGAGGTCAGCCAGCAGATGCTTGATGTCCTCGGCTTTTTCGCGACAGCGGTAGTATTTCGCACCGAGGACGTCTTCGATCTCGCGAACGCTGGCGACTCGCATGTCATTCCAGTCGACATACTCAGCCTTCAGCCGGGTGATCACGTCCTTGGAGGCCTTTTCAGGCGCGCCAAGCTCGAGGATCTGGGTCATCAGGGCTTCGATGAAGTCCGGAATGACCTGCATCTTGCGCCGGCCATAACGTTCTTCGAGCGCTTCGCAGGCCTGCATCAGGTCCGATACGACAGAGGATTTTTCAGCACCGGGGGTCGCGGTCTTGGCCATTTGAGGTTCAACTCCGGCGGGGTAACGGCAGTGCCGGATCCGCGAAAAGGGCCCGGAAGCTACTGCCGTGACGGGGGTGGTCAACGGGACTTGCCAACGAGGGAAGTATCCTTGGTCGATCATCGACCGCTTTGGTTTGCCCTCGCCCTGGATGTATACCTCCATCGTCATGCTCCGAGCAAAATCAGCTCGGGCATAGGCCTTTGCGAGGCCCAGCTTATGTTCTGCACATCGACCACCCCGATCCAAAGACCATTGGCACCTGGCAGCATGACGAGTCACGACGAACCAACCTTGCCGACCGTGCCGCGAAACCCGAGTCATTCATCCCGCGATCCGAACCTGACCGTCAGCACCGAACCCGGGACCGCGGCGACGATTCCTGCGGACCCGTCACGTCAGACTGGCCAGGCGCCGGATGTGTTGACCGGACAGTTATGGGGCGATTTCCTGATTGGGACGCTCCTTGGCCGGGGTGGCATGGGTGCTGTTTATCGCGGGCGGCAACGCAGCCTCGACCGTGATGTCGCGATCAAGGTGTTGCCTCCGCATCTATCGGACAACGAAGGTTTCCGCAGCCGTTTTCAACTTGAGGCCAAAGCCGTCGCGAGTCTGGATTCACCGCACATCATCAAGGTGTACGGGGCCGGCGAATCCTCTGGGCATCATTATTTCGCGATGGAATACGTCGAAGGCGACGACCTCTCGATGACCGTACGTAAGAATGGCAAGCCCGCCCAGCGCTTAGCGCTGGAGTGGGTGTTGCAAGCCGCCCGGGGTCTTCAGGCGGCTGGCGAGCTCGGCATCGTTCATCGCGACATCAAGCCGGCGAACATGATGCTCACCCGCCGAGGGATCGTGAAGCTCATGGATTTCGGGCTGGTCCGTTCGACCAAGGAAAATCATGGGCTGACCATGACCGGCACCGTGATGGGGACGGTGAGTTATTTCAGTCCCGAGCAGGGCCGAGGCGAACGCTGCGATTCGCGTACAGATCTCTATGCGCTAGGGGTGGTGCTGTACGAATTTCTGACCGGCCGGTTGCCGTTCACCGGTGAAGATCCGACCAGCATCATCTATCAGCACATCCACGTCGCGCCGGTGCCCCCCCGCGAGATCGATCCTGGGATTCCCGAAGATTTCCAGGCGGTCTGCCTGAAATGCCTGCAAAAAGATGCCGCCCACCGCTATCAAGAAGCAAGCGAACTGGTGGCCGATCTCGAACGCCTGAGTCGCGGCGACCATCCGGCGATCAACGCCGCTGAACTCGAACGCCTGCGCCACGGCACGACGATGTACATCTCCAGTCGGCGGCCCAATAGTTCACGCCGGCTGGCTCCATGGATCATCGCTGCGACCCTTGTATCGATCGCTGCGGCGGTCGCCGTCTGGTTGACGCGGCAACCGACTGCGCGCGAAACTTCATTGGCGAATCTGCCGCCTCCAGCGCGTCAAGCAGCACCGGTGGCACCTATCGTCCCGACGACTTCTTTGCCACCAGCAGCCCAGCAAGCAGCCCTGCCAGCCGCGGTCGTGATCGCTCCATCGATCGTCGTCCCAGTTGGTTCGGTGTGGGCGCCGAAGGTTCAGGAATTAGTCGCTGCCAGCCGTTTTGCCGAGGCTCGCGCACTGGTCGCCGCGCACCCCGAAGATCCGGCCCTGAACAACCTCGGGCGGGCGATCGACCAGACCGAGGGCGCCACGTCTCTCGCGCGGTGTCGGGCAGCATTGCAGGTTGGCGATCTGGCGGCGGCCGCGATTGCCGTCGAAGCTGCGCGCACCGTGCTCGGCGCAGGCTCGGTGGAGACCATCGATCTGGCCCATGAGGTCGACCAGCGCAGCACCCAGGTTCGTGGCCTGTTGCTGACGGCGCGCAGCGAGGCCGCTGCCGGACGCATCGCCGAAGCCCAGATCGCCGTGGGCAAAGCACGCGCGATCGCGCCGTCGTTCGCCAATGTGGCTGAGACCGAGATGGTGGTGCAGCATGAGGCCGACCGTCTGGCGCAGGTGCTGGCCGCCCGTGATGCGGCGCGCGCAACGGGCGAGCAGGCGTTGACCGCGCTCGACCTCGACGCGGCCGAGCGCGCCTTCGCCGAAGCCCTGCGCCTGGATCCGACCGATGCGGGTGCCGCCGCCGGCCAACGCACCGTCACGTCCAAGAAAGTCGCACTCGCTGGACTGGCGCAACGCGTCACCGCAGCGGTCCAGGCCAAGGATCTCAATGCCGCCAAGCGGGCTTTGGAACTGCTTACCGCTGATGCTCCGGCCATGGCGATGACTGCTGCGGCCAGTGCCCAAGTCGCCGGGCTCGAACGAGAAATCGCCGCCGCCAAAGCTGCCGCCGAAGCGCTTGAGGCGACCCGCGTCGCCGCCGCTGCCGCGCTGCTGGCGCGGACGTCCGATCTGAAGGTGCCGGTAGCCCGTCTCGAAGCCGATCTCGCCGATTTTTTAGGCACCGCGGGTGTGGATCGAGTCGAAGGCCCCGCCATCAGCCAGCGCATCGAGGACCGCCGCCAACGCGACGCATTCGCCAGCCGTCTGACTCAACTCGATGCCGCCGTCCTCGGAGCCAAGACGGACGTCATCAGCGGCATCGTTGCCGACGCCGAGCTAGCCAAGGCTTTCAGCGATCTCGGCGGTCAGGAAGGTCTGGTGTTTGCCTCCCGCCTGACCGAATTCAAACGCCAGGGTGACACCGCCAGCGCCACGGTTTCGCTGCGCCACGCGTTGACCTCATTTCCTGAAATCACTTTGACCTATCATTACGACCTCGTGCGCAAACCGGGTGGCTGGACCATCACCGCCGGCCGCCGCCTCGAATAGACCGAAAATTTCCTGACATGATGCGGTGATCGCCATCGACAGTCGCGCGAAGGCACGCATGCTTTATCAGCCACCATGCGTACCGCCCTCACGACTTGTTCTCTCATCGTTTTGCTGACTGCAGCGGCAGGTGCTGCCGAGTCGCCCTCTGGGATTGTCGAGCAGGTGCAGGAGATCGACGGCCGGACCCTGGTCGTCGTGCGCTTCGATGCCCAATCCGCCACCGCGTTGCTGCCAGGCGAAATGCTTGCGCTGTATGCTCCGGGTGCGGTCGAAAAACACCCACTGACCGGCCAGGTGATCGTGTCCCGGCCGGTTTTGGCGGCCAAGGTGCAACTGATCCAGGTCGTCGGGCGGATTGCTGGCGCGGTGCGCTGGACCGCCACTGGCGCCAAGGTCACGACCGGCATGGATGCGATCCCTTTGCCGAAGGAAGCTGCTCCCAATGCGCCCCCCGCTTTGACCGCTGCCGTGCCCTCGCTGAGTGCAGGCCAGGGCATGGCGGTGGTGGTGACGCTGCCAGTGGCCGATTGGGACAAAGATCCCCTCGCCACTTCCTGGAAGCTTGATGGTCCTCCTGGGCGCTCTGGTCGGTTACTGGCGCGCAGCAGCGGTGCGACCTCGACCACCTGGATCGCTCCGGCTCTGCCTGGCCCGGTCGCGGTCATCGGCAGTGTGCGTGATCCGTTAGGACAAGAAGTGGTGGTGCGCGTTCCCCTGACCACCACGCCGATCGCCGACCCGGCGAAACGTGCGCCGTTGAAACCGCTCGCCCGCTGGGGCCAGGGTGCTGAACCCGCGCTCAGTCAGCTCGCCCGCGACGCTTCAGGCACGTGGTGGGGACTGGCTGCGGATTCGGGCGTTCCGCTACGCATCAGTGCGGGATGGTTGTCCGCCGAACCCCTGGCCCTGCCGCTGGATCAATTGCCGAAACGCGCCGTGGCCCTGGTGATCCGCGGGGACGAACTGCATGTCCTGGATGCCGGCCGACGCACCGTGATGGTCTACGGGATCGATTCGACCGTCCGCCGCACTTACGGCTCCTTTGACCAGGCCATCGATCTGGCGCTGGCCGCCGATGGCACGGCATTCATCGCCGATCAAGGCGTCGGAGGCATCGAAATCATCGAGCCTGACGGCTCATACCGTGGCCGCCTGGGCCGGGCAGGAACCGGGCAGGATTCGTTTCAGCACCTCGTCGCGGTCGCCGTCGATCGTACGGGGGATCTGTACGCACTTGATGCCGGGCAGCACACGGTGATCCACTATGATCGTTTTCAGCGACGGGTGGAAACCTGGAGCGTTCCCGCCGATCCCAAAGACCCGCCGCTCGATCTCGCCGTGCATCCCGGACGTGGCCTGCTGGTGCTGTATGCGAGTGGTAGACTGGTTGCCGTTTCAG
>JANYGY010000157.1 GCA_025362255.1 Planctomycetales bacterium | reverse complement strand
GTATATTATTTTCATAGATTTAATACTTATCTGTCTAACATGGTATGAGCGACCGAGCCAGCCATCCAATAACGCTGTTGCCACCACGTACGGTCATAACACCGCTAGCCGGGTTGTTAGGTGGTGTTGTCATTAAAAGTTGGCGCGCTTCGCGCGCGTCGCCTAGGGAAAGTGGCTATCCTTAGTATTTCGACTCATTTTCATTCGTAAATGGGTTTATGTCGAAATCGGTCTAGGACTAGATCACGTGCTCGCTTTTGGAAAATTTATTTAAGTTTTTGATCGTGTGCCGTACTTGATTTTGAATAGGTTCGTTTAGACTCAATTATGAAATTCGACCACCTTTCCTCTTTTGGCAGTGATGGTTCCGAACCTTGCGATATCGGCAGAAGCAGCCATGAGAATCGAGCCGTTGATCGGGATCGTCCCTTGGGACATAAAAGACACGGTCTCTCTAACGCTCAGCTTAGTGAATTTTTTCATGAGGCGCCAAGTCGTCAGGAGGTTCTGCAGAGGATCCCGCTGTCTGAGGTCGGCGAGGCCATTCGGCGCGTGTGTCTGGTCAGGCGTTTTTCGCTGCGCACGGTTGGCACTTATATTTGGTGGGCACGACGTTTTGTAATGTTTCAGGGTCGGCGGCATCCGGCTGAAATGGGCGCGGCAGAAGTCACCGCCTTTTTATCTGATTTGGCGGTCAATCGGCAGGTGGCAGCCAGTACGCAGAATCAGGCTTTGCAGGCATTGGTCTTCTTGTACGGCCAGGTCCTTGGTTTGCCGCTGGCTGAAGGTGCTATCCGTGCTGTTCGGGCCAAGCGCCCCCTGCGCTTACCGGTGGTGTTGTCTCGTGAACAGGTATCCGCATTTTTTCTGCATATCGCAGATCAGGCGCGGCAGGTGGCTTGGTTGCAATATGGCAGCGGCTTGCGGTTGATGGAGGCTCTGCGCTTACGAGTGAAAGAGGTCGATCTGGAGCGCCTTCAGATTTTGGTGCGCCATGGCAAAGGTGGCAAGGATCGCATGGTTCCTTTGCCTCGGCGATCGGTCGAGCCGTTGCGTGAGCATTTGCGGGCGAGGTGGCAGCAGCACCGACTGGATCTGGAGCGGGGCGAAGGCGCCGTGCATTTGCCTGAGGGGATCTCGGGGCGCTCTCCGGGTCAGGAGGATAATTGGGCTTGGCAATATGTGTTTGCGTCGGCGCGTTTGAGTCGAGATCCACGTGATGGCCGCTTGAAACGGCACCACTTGGATGATCACCATTTGCAGAAGACCTATCGTTCGGCATTTCGCGCCGCGGGAGTTTTGGTGCCAGCCTGCACGCACACTTTGCGGCACTGCTTTGCGACTCACCTGCTTGAGAGAGGCCAGGATTTGCGATCGATTCAAGAATTGCTCGGCCATTCGGACATCAGCACGACGATGGTGTACACGCATGTTTCGACACGTGGACCGAGTAGCGTGGCGAGTCCGGCGGATGATTTGCCAGAATAGGGTCTGTTTTAGTGAGAATTCATTGGCGAGATGCCCCTATCATGTTGGAGATGTGTGATGGAGGTTGGCCATACTTGGGGATGCATGTACGTGTACGTGGAGATGAATTGCCACTCATGGGCAGGCTGCCCATGCTACGTTGGAGAGGCGTGATTGAGGTTGGTGAAAAAATAAATAATTGTGGGTGGAGTGTACGTGGAGATGAATTGCCACTCATGGGCAGGCTGCCCATGCTACGTTTGCACTTCGACGCATGCGGCTGGGCTGGATGTGGGCAGCGGATACGGTGAGCACATGATCGATACTCCGACCCGGGCCTCGGTGCCGATGAGTGAGGTGCAACCGGGCAAATTCTTTCAGAGCATCGTTCGTCCTCGATTGGCGCGAACGGCCCCCTCTGCGCTGCCTTTTCTTGTCGAATTCGATCACTTGCACATCGTCGATGCGCGTACCGTGACGCATATGGTCCCTCGTCATGAACATCGGGATTATGAGATCATCCTGGTCACTCGCGGGGATTATCGTTGTTTGATCAATGATGTCGCCGTGAGTGTCCAGCCTGGTGATGCTCTGGTCCTCAAGCCCGGTGATCACCACGCTGATACCTGCGGAGTCGGGGTTGCATTCATGGCGCTGGTGTTGCGTGTGACTCCGGGATCGCGCGCCGGGCGATCGGAAAATGTATTTCGCAAGGAGCTTGAGCCGGCGCAGCAGGTCGTTCGTCACATTGCCGGATTGCAGGCTCTGGTTGACCGGATGCGCACCGAAAGCGGACTCACCGATTCCTTCACCGCGCCTGTGCTGGATTCGCTGGCGCAAGAATTTCTGTGGCGGTTATTGCGCCAGATGCCACCCGCACACCTCAGTCCTGATCTGCGCAGCGGCATGGAGGTCCATGGCTTTGGCGCGGCCTTGCTTGCCCTGTTCGAGATCCATGTGACCAGACCGCTGCATCCTGCAGAGATGGCCGAGGCGCTGGGGATGGGTGAGCGTACGTTGACGTCGCGCTGTCGGGCTGCGTTTGACACCGCACCGGCCAAGTTGTTTGAACGGTTTCGACTCGAACGCGCCCGCACGCTGCTGACGCAGACCGATCTCAGTGTGCGCGCGGTTGCGGAACATTTAGGATTCGTCAACCAATATCATTTCAGCACCGCCTACAAACGTGTCCATGGCGCACCGCCGACGCATCATCGGGAGATCGCTTTTGGTGGATCCATCGTTGCCTGATTCTTTGGATATCGCTACTCGGCTGGTGGTGGGGGTTTATTTCCCCGAATGGCGTTGAGCAGTCGATCCGCCAAAACGTAGAACGCTGGTACAACGACCAGCGACAACACCGTCGATACAGCGATGCCGCCAAGAATAGCCACGGCCATCGGTTGGCGGGTTTCAGCGCCAGCACCGAGACCGATCGCCGTAGGGACTGCGGCCGCAACGGTCGCTACGCTGGTCATTACAATCGGCCGCAGCCGAATCGGACCTGCGTGGCGCATCGCCTCGGCCGCGCTGAGGCCACGCTCGCGCGCCTGATTGGCGTAATCGACCAGGATGATCGAATTCTTTTTTGCCAAGCCCATCAGCAAGACGATGCCGATGACGCTGAACAGATTGATCGTGAAGCCAGCAATCCACAACCCCGCGAGCGCGCCTGACAAGGCGAAGGGCAGCACGGTGAGCACGGTCAGTGGATGCAGGAACGAATTGAATTGGCCGCCAAGGATCAGATAGGCGGCAACCAGGCCGAGGGCGAGGGAAAATCCGAGACCGCTGAAAGTCTCGCGCATCTGCTTACCGATTCCTTGTTCGACCAGGCGCACGCCGGCGGGAAGTTCAGCGGTGAGCGCCGTGATCACCGTGGTGGCGTCCTCACGGGTGGCCTTCTCGGCGAGATTGGCGGTGATCGTGATCGCGCGGGAGCGATCACGGCGCAAGATCGCCTGGACGGTCGGCACGATGTGGATGTCGGCGAGCGTGGCCAAGGGCACCAGCCCGCCGGTCGCCGAACGCACACGGAACAGCAGCAGGTCCTCAGGCCGTTGACGTTGATCAACCGTCGAGCGGGCGCGGATGTCGAGGCGGCGGCCGGAATCTGAGAATTTCGCGATGCGATTGCCGCCAAGCAGCAGATTCACCGTGGTCGCGATATCATTGGCCGAGACTCCCAGATCCTGGGCCGCACCGCGATTGATGTCGATCCGCGCTTCGGGGCGACCGATGCGGTAGTCACTGTCGACATCAACTAGCACGCCAGAGGCGCGCAAACGGTCGAGCGTCACCCGTGAGGTCGCGACGAGGCCGTCCCAATCCTCGCCGCGCAGGCTGAACTCGATCTGCGACCCTTGACGCTGGCCAGTGAAACTTTGCGCCGAGGGATCCTGCACGACGATGCGCGCGCCGGCCAATTTGGCTGCCCAGCGGCGGATCTCGCCTTGGATCTGCTGCTGGGACAACGCCCGTTGGTCGCGGGCGACCAGGGTGATGAACATGTTTCCCGACGATGAACCTGCACTGCCGAAATTGCCGCCGCCGACGTTGGCATAGATCCGTTCGACATCTTTCCGATCCAGCAGGTAGGCTTCGACCTGGCGCATCAGGCGGTCGGTTTCTTCGAGATTGGCGCTCGACGGTGCATCCAAGCGCAGTTGCAGGCGGCTCTGATCTTCGGACGAGATGAATTCTTTGGGCAAGGCGAAAAAGAGACCGAGCGATGCAATGAATAAAATCACGGCGACGACCAGGGTCCAAACCGGAAACCGCAAAGAGCGTTCAAGCCAGGGGCGGTACCAGCGTTCGATGGTGGCGAAAAGCGCATCGCCTGCGCGCACGACCAGACCGCGTTTGGTCCCGGCGATGTGCAGCATCTGGCTGCATCTCGCGGGTGCCAACGTGACGGCCTCGACATAGCTGAGCGCCACGGCGACCGAGAAAGCGACGCCGAATTGAAGCAGGAATTTGCCGATCACGCCGGGCACGAACATCACCGGTAAAAAGATCGCGATCACCGCGGCGGTGGCGGCCAACGCGGCGAAGGCGATTTCGCGGGTGCCGCGCGCGGCAGCTTCTTTCGGCTTGGTGCCAAGCTCCATGTGCCGGGTGATGTTTTCCTGAACCATGATCGCGTCATCGACGACCAGCCCGATGACCAGCGCGAGGCCGAGCAGGGTGAAGGTATTCAGCGTAAAACCGCAGGCATCGAGCACCGCAATCGTGCCCAGCAACGACATCGGAATCGCGAGGATGACATTGGTGGTCGCTGACAAGGAGCCGAGGAACAACCAGCAGACCACCGCGGTCAAGACGACCGCGAGCAGCAGTTCGTGGCTCAGATCGGTGATCGATCGTTCGATGAAGACTGTGGCATCATAATTGATGCCGAGGTTCATACCGTCGGGCAGCGTGGTTTGGATCTCGGTCAACGCCTTTCGTACCGCCTGGGCGACGGCGACCTGATTGGTCCCGCGTTGTTTGCGGATGCCGATGCCGATCGCGCTCTGGCCGTTGAAGCGGGCGTACGAGCGTTGGTCCTCGAAGCCGTCTTCGACCTGGGCAACGTCCGCCAAGCGAACCGGATGATCGGCCGGTCCGCCGACGACCAGCGCGCGCAATTGGCTGAGGTCGAGGGCTTCGCCCATCACCCGCACGGTCACTTCGCGCCCGCTGCGGCCGGAGCTTTCGAGGTACCCCGCGGGCAGTTCGAGATGCTGACGATTGAGGGCCGCGGCGACCTCGGTGACGGTGACGCCGTGCTCGATCAGCTTGAGGTTGTCGAACCACAGGCGGATGGCGCGATCGACCGCACCGCCGAGCAGGATGTCGCCGACCCCGGGCACCCGCAGCAGGCGGTCGCGCACGGTGCGGCCGATGTCCATTAATTGGCGCTTGGGCACGTTGCCGCCCAGCCCCGCCCACAAGATCGGGAAATCGTCCGGGTTCATCTTGGTGACTACCGGCGGGTCGATGTCCTTCGGTAATTTGCGGGTGATCTGACCGAGTTTCGACTGCACGTCCTGCAACGCCGAATCGATGCTGCGCGAAATATCGAATTCGACCGAGACCGTGCCCGAGCCGGTGCGTGCGGTGGCGGTCAACGCCGTGACCCCCTCGATCGATGACAACGAATTTTCAACGTCGACGAGGATGTCGCTTTCGACTGCTTCGGCGGAAGCCCCCTCCCAGGTGACCGAAACGTTGACCACCGGAAAATCAACGTCGGGAAACTGGCTGATGCCGATGCGTTGCAACGACACCCAGCCGACCAGCACCACGCCGATCATCAGCACCCATGCGAGTACCGGCTTGCGGATGCAGACCTCGGTGAGATTCATTTTGGGCTGGATAGTGGGCTGGTGGAAGGCTGAGAAGTCGGGCTGGAAATTTCGTCAGCACGGGTGGCAACGGTCACCGTCATGCCATCGCGCAGTCCATCGGCTGCGCGCACCGCCAGCACGTCGCCCACGGCGAGGCCGCTGGTGACGATCGCGTCTCCGTGATCGGTCTGCCCATCAAGCGTGACTTTGCGTTCACGCAGCACTTTGCCGTCGACTTTGCCTTCGACTTTGCCCTCAAGGACCCTCTCTACGACATACGCCATCGTCCCGCGTTCGCTGGAGCGCAGCGCCAGGTTGGGAACGGCGATGGCGGTGCGGGTCGGCAGGGTGATCGCCACCTCGACATACATTCCCGGCCTCAAGCTGGCGGTCTGCGGATCTACTTGAAGGGACTGAAAACGCGCGATCACCGGCACCAAGCGCGTGCTCGGTTCGACGAGATCGGCGATCAAGCGGATAACCGCGGTCGCGGTGGTTTCGCCGACCGTGACGGTGACTGGTTGGCCAATGGTCAGGTGACGCGCGTCGGCCACCGGCACGCTGAAACGCAGGGCGAGCGGATCGCGTTGGATCACCGTCACCAGCGGTGCGCCGATGCTCAAATAGGCACCGGTGCGGGCGTCACGCTGCTGGATCATTCCAGCGATGGGTGCGGTCACCGTCGCGTCCTTGAGATCGAGGGTCGCGCGTTCAAGACTTGCCGCCGCCACCGCGACATCGGCCTCGGCTTGCAGCACGCGCAGCCGGGCTTGTTGGACTTCTTCTTGCTGAATGCGGTTGTCTTTTGCCAATTCCTCTCGCCGGGCGGCGGCGGCGCGGGCGTCATCGCGCCCGGCTTCGGCGCGGGAAACTTGGGCCTGGGCCGTGTTCATGGCGAGGCGATAGCGGGCGGCATCGATCACCGCGATCGGATCGCCGACGGCGACGTGATCCCCCTCTGCCACCAACAGGCGATCAAGCGAACCCGCGACGCGGGCAGTGATCTGTACGACCTCGAATGCCTCGACGGTGCCCGGAGCGCGCAGCGACTGGCTGAGATCTTGAGTCGCGACAACTGCGACTTCGACGGGGAACGGTTGGTCGCCACGCCGTTTGCCGGATTCGCTGTCAGCCGCTTTGCCACAACTGACGACGGTCACCGCGATGAGTGATCCGACCAGCCACAAGCGCGGCAACATTGAGATCATGGCTGCGTCGTTTCCCGGGCAGGCTCATGGCCTGGCTCTTTATCCGGCTCTTTATCAGAAAGCGGCCAACTGCCGAGCGCCTGGCGTAAAGAAAGACGAAAGGCGAGGACGTCGATGCGCCGCTTTGCCAGATCGGCATCCGCGGCAAAGCTGCGATATTGGGCATCCGCCAGTTCAATCGCGGTGCCGGTGCCGGCGCGATAGCGGGCGAGGGCATCGGCAGCGTCGGCGAGTGCGCTGCGGCTGCGGGCCTCGGCCTGAGAGACGCCCGCAACTGCGGTGGTGATCTGGACGAGCGCCGTGCGCACTTCGCGCTCGGCCGCTAATTCGGTGACCCGTACGATGACCCGCTGTTCGCGGTTCAGGGCTTCGCGTTCATCGATGCGGCCTGCGCGCACCCCACCGTCGTAGAGGCTCCAGGATGCGACGAGGCCGGCTGACCAATGGGTGTCACCGTAACCGTCTTGCGGGGCGTTGCCGTCCTGGTCGGAGACGCCGGCTCGGGCACCGATCACCGGCCAACTGCCGCGTCGGATGACCTCGATGTCGTAGCCCGCAGCTTCGACTACTGAACGCGCAGCGGCGAGGTCATCACGCTGATTACGTGCAATGATCACCAGGGCGGCGGCGGTCTGGTCTTCGGGGGCGGTGACCAGCGGCTCGCTCAAGGCTCCGGGCTGACGACCGCCCATCGCTTCCTGCAGCGCGATCCGCCCCAGGGCGATCGCCTCATCTGCCTGACTCAGCGACAGGTTGCTGTCAGCGACCACGACTTCGGCGCGCGTCACATCACTAGCAATGGCTAGGCCCGCGGTCAGGCGGGCGCGGGCTTCTTCAAGCAATTGGTTGGCGACATCGAGCCGGCGGGTGGCAACGACCTTGAGTCTTTCAGCGGTGATCACCGTCAGATAAATGCTGGCGACAGAGAACGCCGCGTTGCGCCGCAGATCCCGGCTGGCGCGCTCTTGGCCAAGAAATTGGGTTTTTGCCGATTTGAGTCCGGGAAAGACCGAGCCGTCAAACAGCCGCAGAGCGATTTCAGCTTGGCCGGCGAGCAACTCGTCAGATCGCCCAGCATAGGGCCGACGCGATTCCCACGTTGAGCCGTAACTGCCATTGAGCGTCACGGTCGGAAAGAGCAGGGCTCGCGCTTGCGACTGCAAGGCACGCACGCGCTCGATGCGGGCCTGGGCGATTGCCGGGGCGGTGGCGTTGGTCGCCGCTTCGACGAGGGCTTCTGGAAGCGGCAGGGCCGGCAGGTCGATGACTTCGCTGGCCCCAGCAGCGCAGGCCAAGCCCAGCGCCAGGATTACCGACGACCGGCCCATACGCACATTTCTCATGGGAGAGACGATCAGATCACGTGCTCGGCAACCAAGGACTTTTCCGTCATGGGGCTGTTAACACGCGGTTAAGCACCGTTCGATTCTGAAAAAAATATTTTGGTCTGGGCGACTTGCGTGGGAATTGAACGATTTTGCATCGTGGGCGAGACTGCCTTCACGTGGCATGGGCGGCTCGCCAATGGTTGTGCGTTCGAGAATCATGGGCGGGCCGCCCATGTCACGTGAGAGCCGCACATGCCTTTACGTGGCATGGGCGGC
>JANYGY010000146.1 GCA_025362255.1 Planctomycetales bacterium | reverse complement strand
TCAGGCCGGATCTGCGTCCAGAAGCGGCCATCGACGCGGTCGCTTGGTGGCGGAGTGGACGGTGATGAGGTGGGCACCGGCTCGGCCGCCGGCAGGGCAGCAGCCAGGATCAGCAGGGAACTTATGATACAGCGCATGGAGACTCCGGCAGGTGTGGCGCAGGCTAGAAAAAGGCCGATGCGAAATTGATATACTGATCATCTCCTCGAAACGTTGACAGACGTTTTAAGATTTTTTAAATTGTTAGTACGAAATTAAAATCATACCGACGCTGAACTTTGAAACGAAAGGACCCAGGGAAATTCATAAGAGACTGTTTAAGAATGTTCGACGGAGGAGACCGCGCTTGAAATCAACCCGATTCGACAGAGAACATTCCTAGATTGTCTCAAAAGGACTTAAGTAATTGCAATTGAACAGGCACCAGTCCCTTATTTAACGGCAAAGAAGCAAGATTCGTCTTATTTGTTTAAAAGAAGGCGTTGCCATTGCACCCATTCACGTGGAGCTTTCGTGCCAGACGATGCGTAATAAATATAGCTCTTCAAATCTGCGCCCCCATCCGTATGTTGTTTGTTAGATGCATCTTTGCTCAGCCGATCTGAGTGTTTCTTTCGGGTGAATGTTCAGTTTGTATCCCTTGGCCGTAACCAAACGCGGCAACCTACGGAATGTCTCATGAATATGCCTATCGCCATCGTCCTGCTCGTTGCAGGTATCGCTCTGCTTATCTTCGGACTCGGTTCGACTGATTCGATTCAAAATGCCTTTTCGCGGATTTTTTCGGGTCATTACAGTGATCGGACCACGTGGCTGATTGTTGGTGGGTGCGTTTTATTGGCCGTTGGACTGCTCGGCTGCTACCGCAGTCGTCGGATCTGATTCACCTCCATTCTTGCATGTTCGTACATACGTTATCTGAAGATGTTTCCATGGCTGCAGCCATGAGCCATTCTTTATATAGTATCGACGTCTGTGCAGGTCTGATCCATAGTGATCAGACGTCGTCCATGGCGATGCGTTCGATCTTTGCCTCGGCATCGGCCTCGGCTTTGGCTCCGGCGCGGGATCGCGAAAAATACATCCACAAATAATCAAACTGGCTATCTGCCATGTTTTATTCCGGTCCTCCTCCCAGTGCTCGTCGAGTACTGCGGCGGTCTGACCTAACCTTTCTATGAAAGAAACAGCATATGTTATATTGGGCAGTCATCTTCTTCATCATCGCGATCGTCGCCGCCGTCTTCGGGTTTAGCGGGCTCGCCAATGACACCGCCTATATCGGCAAGATCCTTGCCGTGATCGGCATCATCCTCGCTTTGGTGTCCTTCATTTCGCACCGTCGGTCGCCCCGCCGTTGATAGTCCCTCAGTCATCTCTGCACCCAAAAGGTCAATCTATGATCAATATATCTCTATTTACATGCTCAGTCGCGACGCGGCTGATTTTGATCCCTCTGGCGCTGTTGGCGATGATGGTCGCCCCGGCCGCGGCCGCGACGTCGACCTGGACTGCCGCCGGCACCACCAGCAATTGGAGCGATGCCGGCAACTGGGATGCACCCCCAACGCCGAATTGCATCATGGTCTTTCCTGCCGGGGCGGCCTTCGCTTCTAAGGGTTCGCCGGTTAATGATCTCATCGGTCAGACCATCGATCAGCTCAATATCTCTGAGACATATAGCATCACCGGCAACGCCATCAGCTGTAAAAACATCAACGACAACAGCGCTGGCATCGTCAACATCTCTCTGCCGATCAGCACCGCCGGATCGGCAGTGCTGACGGTGAGCGTGCTCAGCGCCACCGGCACCCTCAACCTCGCCGGTCGGCTGACCGGTGCTGGTCCAGTGACCTATGCTGGCGCCGGCACCAAGCGCTTGGTCGGCACCGTTAACAACACGCTGTCTGGCACGTCGTCAGTCGCGCTCGGCAACCTCGTCCTGGCCAGTTCGGCCTCCGGGTCGATCGCCGGTCCGCTGCATGTCCTCAGCGGGGCGACGGTGACGCTCAGCGCCGCACCCGAGATCAAGAATAACGTCGTGGTGACCGTTGACGGCACCTTCGATATGTCCGCTGCCACTGGTACCGACGGCCTCGATACCGAGATCATCGGCGGCCTGGCCGGCACAGACACCTCGGCGGTCGTCAGTTTGGGTGCCAAGACCCTCGGCTGCACCGCCCAGCTTGCCCCCAGCAACTACATCGGTTCCTTTCAGGGCACCGGCGGCTTCCGCCAGTCGACGAGCGGCGTCCAGGTCCTCAGCGGCACGTCCTTCCCCTACACCGGGACGACGACACTTGCTGGCGGTTCGATCCACATCTGGGGTCAGCTGCTGAACTCGCCGGTCGTCGTCACGGGCGGTACGCTGGTGATGGCCGCCGGCGCCTCGGTCGGTGACGTCACCCTCAGCGGTGCTTCAAGCGTGCTGGCGTTCGACGAAACCATCTCGGCGATGACCATGCGCGGCACCACGCCGACCCTCACGGTCGGTAGCGGCAGCACCTTCCAGGTCGTATCCAAGTCGCCGACTGATTATGCCCAGGTGACCACCACCGTTGGGGCGTCGATCAACGGCGCGATCCTGAGCGTGGATACCTCGACCTACACGCCGACCGTGGCCTCGGTCATGGTCATCATCCAGAATAATGGTTCTGGTCCGATTTCCGGCACCTTTGCCGGTCTCGCCCAGGGCGCGACGGTGGTCTCGGCAAGCAACACCGGGACGACCTTCACCATCAGCTACACCGGCGGCTCAGGTAACGACGTCACGCTCACCGGGGTGACGGTCGCGACGGATACCACCGCGCCGGCGCTCTCGGCGATCACCGCCGGGACGCTCACGGGCAACTCGGCGACGATCACCTGGACGACCAACGAGGCCAGCACCAGCCAGGTCGAATACGGTCTCACCAACACGTATGGCAGTCTCTCCACGCTCGATACCAGTCCGGTCACGGCGCACAGCGTTGTGCTCAGCAACTTGCTTGGCTCGACCACCTACAACTACCGCGTGTTCAGCCGTGATGCCGCGGGCAATCGCGCCATCAGCGCCAACGCCACGTTCACCACGGCTGCGGATACCACCGCGCCCGTGGTGACGGCAACCACCCCGAGTGGCGCCACCCCCACGACGGTGACGGTCGGCTGGACGACTGATGAAGTCAGCGACAGCCAGGTCGAATACGGCCTGACCTCCGCGTACGGCAGCACGACCATGCTCGACACCAGCATGGTCACCGCGCACAGCGTCCTGGTCAGCGGATTGACGGTCAGCACGACCTATCACTACCGCGTGCTCAGCCGTGACAGTGCGGGCAACCTGACCACCGGCAGCGACGGCACCTTTGCCACCAGCGATGCCGCTGGGGTGGGCGGCAGTGGCGGTCTGGTCGTGTCTGTTTCCGGTGACGACGATAAAAAGCGGTGTGGAGCGGGGAGTGGCACCGCCATCACCTTGCTCGGGATGGCGCTCATGCTGTCCTTCCTGGTGCAGGTCTCACGTCGCAGCAGAGCCAGCTGATTGCATGCGGTCGGAACCAACCGACCGCACCTGCTGATCCATTAGAGAAAAAAAGACCAGCCAAGCTCGTGAGCTTGGCTGGTCTTTTTTTGTTCCTGGTGAAGGCCTAAAAGCAGTGTCGCTGGTGGTGCCCGATTCGCGTATGCTGCCCGGTAGCCAAGCGCGGGCCCAGACCCCGCCCGTCCTGGCGGTCGCGCGCCTGCCAGTCACGCGTACGCTGGCGGCACCCTCATGCGCCAAGCATTACTCAGTTTTCACATCGATCTGTCCGCCGGTTGCACGGCCGATACGCCCGGCCGGTGGGAAGAGGTCGATCGTCCGAACGGGATGGATGGCTGGATCCTCAATCTCACCACTGCCGGACAGGGCCGGATCGGTCGCGGATCGCGGGCTTTCACCGTCACCGCTGGGCGCATGCTGCTGTTCAAGCCAGCGGTGGCCCATGATTACGGGCCGCTGTTTCCGGACTGCATGTGGACCCACCACTGGGTGTATTTCTTTCCGCGCAGTGCGTGGTTCGAATGGCTGGCCTGGCCGGAAGTCGCGCCCGGAATCCTGTCGCTCGATCTCGCCGCGCATGAGCTGCTGCCGCGGATCCGCCACTTGCTGGAGGAGCTGACCACGACCGCCTATGGCCCGTGGCCGCGCAAGGTCGCCCTGGCGATGAGCCAACTCGAACAACTGCTGTTGTGGTGCGATCACGCCAACCCGCATCAACGCAGTGGCGTCGATCCGCGCATCCAACGCGTCATGGATCATCTGGGCGTGCGCCTGGATGCGCCGCAGACCATCAGCGGATTGGCCGAGGTCGCGGGTCTGTCGATGTCGCGCCTGGCGCATCTGTTTCGCGCCGAGACCGGACTCACTCCGCTGCAATTCATCGAGCAGCAGCGCATCGCCCGCGCCCGTGAGCTGCTGCTGATGACCGGACGCCCGATCGCCGACATCGCCGACGACGTCGGGATGCCGGATGCCACGTGGTTCGCGCGGGTGTTCAGGCGTCAGGTCGGCGTCAGCCCACGCGCCTATCGCGCCGGTGCCGGCCGTGAGCCCCGGCTGAGTTGACGGACCACTTTTTGATCTGTTGTCAGGAATGGACATCCCGCCGGTGACGGATCTGACGAGGTGAGGCCCCGCTCCACTGGCGCATCAGTTTGCTGAAGTGCTGCAGATCGGAGTAGCCCACCAGGCGGGCGATTGAGATGATCGGGATTTCGCTCTCTTCGAGCAGATGCCTGGCGCGCTGAAGCCGTTGCTCACGGATGTACCCGGCGACCGGCATGGCGAATGCCGCGGTGCACAAACGGTTGAGATGGCGCACCGAAACCCCCGTCAGCTGTGCGAGCGACTCGGGATCCACCGGCAGATGCAGATTGCGCGACAGGTGTTCAAGGACCTGGGCGATCACCGGATGATGGATCGGATCGACGGCGCGCGCCGGTCCTGCCGCCAATTGCCACAGCAGATGCCAGAGTGCGGCCCCGGCTCTTTCCGGCTCGGCCGACAACCGCCGCCCGGCCTCGCGCAACGTCGCGCGCGCCCACGCCGCCCGGGCACCGAGCGGGACGACCATCGGCACCGGCACGACATCGCCGAACGCGCGGAAGTGCGCATGCACGAACGGCACGGTGCGCGTGATGTGATAGGTATGCCAGATCGCCGGCGGAGTGAGCACCGCGCACCCAGATGAGAATGACCTGCGCACGCCCTCCATGTCGATCACTCCCGAGCCACCCATGAGGTTCAGCACCCAGAAGCCATTGCGGAAAGGGTGCGCATGGTGGCCGGGAAACGTTGAATCCCGGATCGCCCCATTGCTGAGGACAAACGTCGGCAGACCGGTAAGCGGCAGGCTAAGCATGTCCGGATAATACAAGTCGCGGCTACGTGGGCCAATTGCATATCGCGGATCCGATCTGCATGATGGCAAGCTGAGGGACACGCCATGGCACCAGTACCTACCATCACATTACCTCAGCGGCGCAGCCCGGGTTTCACCCTCATCGAGCTGATGGTGGCGGTGACGGTGATGGCGATCCTGGCGCTGTTGATCGTGACCATGGTCGCGCAGGTGCGCAAAACCGCCGAGCGCACGGTGTGCGCGAGCAACCTCCGGCAGTGGGGTTCGGCGTTGAACGCTTATGCGACCGACAACCGCGGCCTGATTCCGTGCACCTCGAAGATATGGAATATCCTGCGCTATCCGTCGGCGCTGTGGCAATCCGGGCCGCATTGCACCGACACCGATGAATTCAGCATTCCGCGATTGATCGATTACATGCCGACCCTGGGTGAGACCTCGGTGGTCATTGACGGCCAGACCTACCTGCGCACCGCCGGTCCATGGGCCTGCCCGGCCAGTCGCTCCAGCAAGACGTGGTCGCCGGTGATTACGGAATGGGGCAATTCATATTTCCACATCCAATATGCATTTTACGGGCAGGTCGAACGCTGGCGGGATTCAACTACTCGGCCCGAGGAGCTGACCGACCGCCGCTTGAGCGCAGACCGCATCCTGATGAACGACCTCACCTGGCGCTTTACCGGGGTCCAGCGCGACAATTTATGGGTCGTTAACCACATGGATGGCGCATTCCCCAATCCCGGCCCGCCACCGATTCAAGGCGCGAATACCTTGATGGGTGATGGGCGGGTCGAGTGGCGCGACCGCCGGCGATTCCCACCGGCCTTGCTGCACGCGGGGACTCCTGACGGAGCCTATGTCGTCACCTCCAACGACGACCGTTTCTACTTCTAAAACCGCGACGGGGGTGAGGGCACATTCCGGAGTCTACTCGATCAGCGCGAGCACCGCAGCCAGCCGTTGTTCGAGTCCGGAAGCAGTGGGATCGACGATCGTGACGTGGCCGAGCTTGCGGCCGGGGCGTTCGGTCTTGCCGTAGTCGTGCAGGTGGACGCCGGGGAGCGCGAGCAGGCGATGGCGATCGGGAAAGGTGCCGACGATATTGACCATCGCGGCGTGGCCGGTGGCGGCGGGATCGCCTAGCGGCAGGCCCATCAGCGCGCGTACATGATTTTCGAATTGGCTGGTGACCGCGCCTTCGATGGTCCAATGGCCGCTGTTGTGCACGCGCGGGGCGAGCTCGTTGACGATCAGCGCGTCTCCGACGTGGAAGAATTCGATGGTGAAGGTGCCGACGTACGCGAGTTCGTTGAGCAGCCGGCGGGCCATCGTTTCGGCCTGAGTCTGCAACGCCGCGGTGACATCCGGCGCGGGGGCGCGGCTCAGGCGCAAGATGCCGTCGCGGTGGTGGTTGACGGCCAGGGGATGGAAGACCACGGCACCATCGCGGCCGCGGGTCGAAACCAGGGACAGTTCACGTGAAAAGGTGACGAAGGTTTCGAGCACGCAGCGTTGCTGCTGCAATTCGGCCCACGCGGCGGCGGCGTGCAGCGGATCGCGGATCAGCCGTTGGCCCTTGCCGTCATAGCCATCGCGGGCGGTCTTCAGTAGGCAGGGCGTGCCCAGGGTGGCGACCGCGGCGGTCAGGTCGGCGGCCGAAGTGATCGCGGCAAAGGGCGCGATGGCGATGCCGGCGGCGGCGAGGAATTCCTTTTGCCGGATGCGATCCTGGACGATCTTCAACGCGCGCGGACTGGGATGGACCTCGGTCGTGGTGGCGATCGCCTGCACCGTCGGCAGGTCGAGGTGTTCGAATTCGTAGGTCACCACGTCGCACGCCGCCGCCAGGGTCGCGGCGCCGGCGGCGTCGGCAAAACCGGCACGCAGGTGGCGCCCGACGTGACGCGCCGAGGGGGTCTCCGCCGGATCGAGGAAAATGAATTCGGCAGCCAGGCTGACCCCGGCCTGGCCGAGCATTTGCCCGAGCTGACCGCCGCCGAGGACGCCGATGCGACGGCGGATCACGCGCTCACTCGCGGATCCGGATGCGCCAGCACCGCCGCTGTCTGCTGGGCGCGGAACGCATGCAGCGCCGCGCGCAGCTCGGGATACTTGGCGCTGAGGATCGCCACCGCCAACAGGCCGGCGTTGGTCGCGCCGGCGGCGCCGATGGCCAGCGTGCCGACCGGGATTCCGGCCGGCATCTGGACGATCGAATGCAGCGAATCGACACCGCTAAGAGCCTTGGACGACACCGGCACGCCGAGCACCGGCAGGATCGATTTCGCCGCGACCATGCCCGGCAGATGCGCCGCGCCGCCGGCGCCGGCGATGATCACTTCCAGCCCGCGGCCTTCGGCTTCGCCGGCGAAGCTGAACAGCAGATCCGGCGTGCGGTGGGCCGAGACCACCCGCACTTCATGAGGGATCGCGAAATCGGTGAGGACCTTCGCCGCCCCGGCCATGGTCTCCCAATCCGAGCGGGAACCCATGATGACGGCGACGAGCGGATGGCTGGGAAAGGGCATGGATGCGGGCCAAAAGTTGACGAATGAAACCGCAGGTTCCCGGTCTCGGCAGCGAAGCAATGGCTCGTCAGGCGCGCACCTGCAGGCGCGGCCTGCAGGTGAAATCCGCTTCGTCCTTCACCGTTTTTTTCGCCTGGTAAGCTCGGCCTGTGCTTTCATTTCTGGTGCGTAACGGCCTTGGTCTCATGATCGGCTTCTTTGCCCTGCCGTGGTGTCTGGCGGAGTTGTTGGCGACGGTCGAGCGGCATCAGCATTGGCCGCGCCAGCCGTGGGCGGTGGGCATCGGCATTGCGCTGGGTGGGGCCTTGGTGTTTCTCCGCCGGCCCAATTGGCTGTTCCACACCTTCGTGCATGAGGCCTGTCATGCGCTGCTCTGTCTGCTGACCTTTGTCAAAATTCGCGGCGTGCGTTTCACCGATGGTCGCGGCGGGATGGTCGAACACGACCCGGCGGATCCGGTGCGCACGACCTTGATCGCGATCGCGCCCTATACGGTCCCTTTGCTGCTCGGGCCGGCGCTGCTCGCGCGCTGGTGGTGGCCAAACGGCCCGGCAGGCGAGCTGCTTTCTGGGCTGTGCGCCTGTTTGTTCATCGCCCACGTGCACGGCCTGGCGCACAACGTGCGTCTGAATTTCTGGGGCAAAGACGCCGACCTGCCGCGAGTCGGCCGCTTTCTCGCGCTGGTCCTGATCATCGGCACGCTGCTGCTGCTGACCGCTCTGACGATCGAGATCCTGTGGACGGGCGGCGCAGTGCGTCAGGGCCTGACCAGCACCAGCCAGTCAAGTCAATCCGGTTCGTTGAATCAGACGAAGCGATGAAAGCGTGACAGCGCCGGATGATCAGGCGCTGCCTGGCCATCGAGCAGCACGCCCACCACCTGGCCGTCTGCGTCCAACACCGGCCCGCCCGCCATGCCGGCGTAGCAGCGACCAGTGAGATAGCCGTCGGCAACGCTGAAAAGCGCGAGATGGCCCTGGATGACCCACGGGCACAGGTACGGGAAATAGCGTTCGGCATTGAGCGAGCCGCGATGCAGACGGAATGCCGGATGGTCGATCATCGACGGATAACCCAGCGCCCACAGGCCGTCGCGCTTGTGCAGTTCCTTGCCCCGGCACAGCGGCAGCGCCGGTACCGAACCCGCGACGTGGGCGCGGAAAGCCGCGATGCCGTCGGCGCATTCCCATTCGCTGATCAGATCCACCGCGCCAGTGTTGGTGTACATCAGGACGAGATTTTCCGGTGGTTCCTGGGTGTTCGTCGCTGGCGCTCCGGCGGCCGCCTGATCGTCCGGCCAAGTGGTGATCCACTCATCTGCGCCAATGCACCACGCGGTGCTGACATGGGAAAACCGGCCGTTGGCATCGGTGTTCAAAACCACGCCGCAGCTTGAGGCGATGGTGGGCAGATCGTGCATGAGTCGGTGCCAGTGTGCGGAATCAGGGAGGGGTTTCAGCAAGTCCAGGTCAGGGTGAACACGCTGCCGGTTGGCCCAGTGCTCTCAAGGAGCAGGTCGCCGTCCTGGCGTTGCTGGCAGCGTTTGGCAACGGTCGCGCCGATGCCCAGACCACGCGTCCGCCCGGTAACGAACGGCTCGAACAGCCGCTCACGCAGCGCCTCGGGAACCCCCGAGCCGGTGTCGGTCACGCGGATGCGATGATCGTCGACAGTGATCGCCACCTGGCCGCCACGGGCACACGCCTGGATCGCGTTGCGCACCACATTCAACAACGCTTGGCGCGACAATTCGCTGTCGCCGTGGCCTTTGCCCTGGCCGTGCCAAGTCAGGCGCACGCCGGCGTTTTCGGCTTCGGCGATCGACAGATCGCAACTTGCCCGGGCGAGCCAGCTCAGGTCGAGCGGCTTGCGCTCCGATGGGCGCTCACGGCTGTAGTACAGCAGATCGGTGACCAGCCGGCTGAGGCGTTCGACCTCGCCGAGAATGATGTCGACGGATTCGAGGTCGTCGCTGCGTTCGAGATTTTCGCGCAGCAGTTCAGCGTTGGCGCTGATGCCGGTCAACGGATTGCGGATCTCGTGCGCCACCGTCGCCGCCATGCGACCCATTTCGGCCAGCGGCTTGAGGCGTTCGAGCTCGGCCGCAAGGGTCGTGGCATCGAGGGTGGTGATCGAAACGGTCGTAGGAGCTGCAAGCATGCGTGGCTGAGTCTACCTCAAGACCGGTGGATGCTGCAACCAGGAGGCCGGACGATCCCTCAGGGGGCGGGCGTTTTCGGAGTGTCCGCGGCGGGCACGTCCGGCGCAGGCATCCCCGGTGGCGCAGGCGGGCCGCCGGCGAATGGATCGAACGTGGCGCTGCCCGCGACGCGGGTGATCTTGACCAAGAATTGGAGCGGGATGTTGGCCTTGCGCGGATGGTTGGTGCGCACGGTTACAATTTCGTCGTACACTTTTTCCGGTAATTCCACCGCTGGATCCTTGGCCGCAGCGGTGATCAGCCACGAGCCATCGGCCTGACGCGTCGGCGTGAATCGCCACACCGGCCCGGCGTAATCGACTCCGAGAATCGTGAAATCCGCAAACGAACTCGCCACCCGCACGCGTTTGGCTAGGCGATTAGGCTCGTCGGGGCGCTCCTGGGCGGCGAATTTGTACACATCGCGCCAGGCGATTTCAGTTGGTCGGTTGGCGGGGCTGGCCAAGGGCGAGATGGCATCGACCGTCACATCCGGATTCACCGACCACCACACCACCACCTCGATCGATTCGAGCTCGGGATCGGTGAGATAGATCGACACGCCCATTCTTTGCGGCCCCGAACGATTGGCATTGTCGACCGTGATCCGCATCACCGTGGTCTGATGCGGCAAGATGAAATTTTCGGCGGCTTCAAGGTGCATGCAGGCGCAGGACGCATCCAGATGCTCGATGCGCACGGCGCGATCGTGCGGGTTGCGCACGATGACCTGGGCGCTGAAGGGTTCATGCTCGGCCAGCACCGGGGCGGTTTCCGGTCCGCTGACGTTGGCGTTTTCCAGCTCGGCAGCAGTCAGGTGCGCGATGGGGATGAGCGCCAGGAGCAGCGAAAAAACGATGAAGATGCGCAGCATGCAGGACTCCGGATAATGAACGTTGGTCGCGGCTTCGCGTTCACAAGCCGCCGGCCTCAGTGGATTCAGGTCACCATCAGTCACGCTCAAGCGCTGGTGCTCATGCAGTCAGACGAAATAAGCACTCAGTACAGCCCGTGCCAGATCCATGCTCGCCGTCTGCTCGGTCTCCGGCTGAAAAGGCACTTCGGCTAAGATCGGCAAGCCGGTGATCGCAGCCAGCTCAGCCGGGGCGCTGCGGATGGCGAGAGAATCCGCCATCACGCTGGTGGCGGTGATCACCAGCCCGATCACCCGGATGCCCGCAGCCTGGGCGGCACGCACGGTCAGGGCGGTGTGGTTGAGGGTGCCGAGATTCGGGCGGGTGATCAGCAGCGCGCAGAGCTGCCAGCGCGGCAACAGTTCAGCGAAGGTCTGCCGATCGCTGGTTAACGGCGCGAGCAGGCCGCCAGCGCCTTCGACGAGCAGGTCATGATCGCCGTCACGCACGCGCGCCAGGCCCGCATCGAGCAAGGCGGTAGTCAGGGTCACCCCGGCCGCGGCCGCCGCGAGGTGCGGCGACGCCGGTTCGGGAAATTCCCAGGGGCAGACTGAGGTTGGATCCTGACCATCGCCGCCCGCCGCCCGCAGGCGCCGGCCATCGTCGGCGCTGACGCCGTCCCAATCGCCGCAGGCCACCGGCTTGTGCAGCCACACCCGCCGACCGAGCGCCCGCAGACCGCCGGCGAGCAGCACGGTGAGGTGCGTCTTGCCGACCCCGGTGTCGGTGCCGATCACCGCCAGACGCAATGGCCGGGGGTGATCAGAGCGCGGACCGATCACGCCACTGGTCACCGCACCCTCAGCTGAATTTCAGGATCGAGCGTTCGTAGTCGCTGGGCGCCTGATAGCCCATCAGCGCCAGGGCGGTCGCCGCGACGTTGGCCAATCCCGGTTCGCTGACGCTCGGGTCGATGGTGTATTCGCCTGAGAATTGCGGATCGTAAATAATGAACGGGACGTGATTCAAGGTATGGCTGGTCTTTGCCTTGGGTCGGCCGTTCTCGGTTTTCACCGCACCTTTTTTGTCGATTTCATACATCTCATCGGCATTGCCGTGATCGGCGGTGATCAGCGCGATGCCACCGAGCTGCTGAATCGTCGGCAGCAGCCGGCCGAGCGAGAGATCGACCGCTTCGACCGCCATGCGCGTCGAGTTGAAGTTGCCGGTGTGGCCGACCATGTCGCCGTTGGCGAAATTGAGGCGCGCAAAACCGTAGGGATTGGCGCGCAGTTCAGCGGCCACCGCATCGGTGATCTCGGCTGCCTTCATCCACGGACGCTCGTCGAAGCTCACCCGATCGCTGGGCACTTCGATATATTTTTCGAGTTTCGGATCGATGTAGCCCGAGCGGTTGCCATTCCAGAAAAAGGTCACGTGGCCGTATTTTTGGGTCTCGCTGCACGCCAGCTGGCGCACCCCCGAGTGCGCGAGGTATTGGCCCATGGTGCGTTCGATCACCGGCGGCTTGACCAGGATGCGGGGCGGCAGGTTGGTGTCGCCGTCGTAGGTCATCATCCCGGCGAAGCACACCTGCGGCTGACGGATGCGATCGAACGGCACCCCGCTGGGCTGCTGGTCGAGAAACGCCTTCGAGATTTCGATCGCGCGGTCGCCGCGAAAATTGAACAGCACCACCGAATCGCCATCGCGCACCGGGGCGAACGGCTGTCCGTCGCGCGCGATGACGAACTCGGGCAGGTCCTGATCCAGGACTCCGGGCCGGGTCTCGCGCAGGGCTTTAACGGCGGCACTGGCCGAGGGGAATTGGGGGCCTTGGCCCAGCACGTGGGTGTGCCAGCCGCGCTCGACCATCGACCAGTCAGCGGCGTAGCGATCCATCGTCAGCCACATCCGACCGCCGCCCGAAGCAATGCCGTACCGCGGATCGACGCTGGCGAGCCACGCTTCAAACGGTTCGGTGTATTCCAGCGCGCTGGTCTCGCCGACATCCCGCCCATCGAGCAGCGCGTGGACCGCGACCTTGGCCACGCCACGTTTTTTGGCTTCGACGATCAGGGCCTTCAGGTGGTTGATGTGGCTGTGCACGTTGCCGTCACTGAACAGCCCGAGCAGATGCAGGGTCGAATTCCGGGCGAGGCAGTTGTTGATGATCTCGGTCCACCCGGGGCCGCGAAACAGCGCGCCCGAATCGAGCGCTTCCTGCACCAGCTTGGCGCCTTGATCGAAGATGCGGCCCGCGCCGAGGGCGTTGTGGCCGACCTCGGAATTGCCCATGTCGGCATCGCTCGGCATGCCCACGGCGGTGCCGTGCGCGCGCAGCGCGGTGTGCTGATAATCCGCCATCAGGCGCTTCAACACCGGGGTCGTCGCCGCTTTGACCGCGTTGCCGGCGTAGTCAGGACCGATGCCGACGCCGTCCATCACCACCACCACCACCGGCCCGGTGCGCTGGCCGAAAAATGCAGAACGAGCGAGTGAGAGCGACATGGAACCTCCGGTTGAATACCTGATGCGGCAGCGCGCACACCGTATCCGACGGAGGTCTGGGGCAAGCCGCCCCGACGGTCACTGTTGAGGCGGGAACAAGACCTCGTTAGACGCCTCGGGCACTGGCTCGCCTGGCTTGGCCTCGGCTTTCGGCTCGGCTTTTGGATCAGTTTTCAATTCCGATTTTGGATCAGCTTTCGGATCAACTTTCGGATCAACTTTCGGTTCGCTTGCTGCGGCTTTTGCGGCTTGAGCTGCTTGAGCGGTTTCGGTTGCGACCTTCAAGGCGACTTCGAGTTCAACCAGTCGGCGCTCAAGATCTTTCAGTTTCTGAGCATCTTCCTGTTCACGTTCCTTGGCCTGGGACGTGGATTTTTCGGCCGCGGCCAGGCGCACCCGGGTCTCACCGAGGGCCACCACGTAATACGCCAAGCCAGCTCCAAGCACGATCGCCAACGCCACCAGCGCACCGGCGATGGCCAGCATCCTGGACGGGGATTTCGCCGGCGGGCTGACGGGCGCTACGTTTGCCACGGGCGCCCGTGCGCTCGCCACGGTCGGCAGCTTGCCCTTTGAGGGATGCGGCTTGACCGGCGCATCGGCGGTGGGCTCTGGGGGCGCTGCGATGGGCGCTGCGGCAATCACCGGCACGGCGATGGGTGTCGCTTCAGGCACCGCTGAGATCGGTTGCGGCAGAGGCGTCGGATACGTCGAGGGCAATGGCGTGACCCGCACGCGGATGCCCGTCCCGGTTCCGATTTTGGGCGTGGCCGCCGATGCATCGTCCTTTAAGGCCAGCGACCGCGTGGTGTCCATCGGCTGGGCTTGGGCGGTGACGATGACTTTTTGCGGCGTGCTGCACTTGGGGCAGAGGATTGATTTGCCGGCGTAATGGCTCGGCAAACGCAAACGCGCGTTGCAGCTCATGCAGGTGAAATCAACCGTCGCGCCGGTAGCGGCTTTGGCGACGGGGGCTGCTTTTGCGAGCGACGCCGTTTTTGCGACCGGCGGTGTCTGGCCGGGTGGCGGCGTCTTCTTCCGCGCAACCCGATCAGTGGTGATCTGGATCGCGCCCGGCAATGGCGACGGAAAAGCGCTCGGCGCGGTTTGGCTAAACGATGCGGTCGGCACCAAGACCGGCGTCGCGGAAGGGATTCCCGCCAGGGCATCGGCCTGCTCTGGCGGCAGGGTGAACGGCACCGGGGTCGCCGCGACGCGGATGATCGAGGCGGTCTTGCGTTCGAGGTTCACCGGCGCGGTGGCCACTTGCGGTGCTTGGCAGCCCGGGCACTTGATCGTCCGGCCGGAAAATTGGTCCGGCAAGCGCGCTTTGTAGCCGCATGCCGGGCAAATGAAGATAAAGGTACCGTTGGCCGTCATGGGGTCGAAGTATGACGGAGACCTCGCGAATGGTAGCCAGAGGACCGCACGAACCGTCAGTAACGGTAGTCCGGTCCGTCACTCGCCGAAGCCGACGATGAAGCTGGCTGCCCCAGGGTGGCGGCCATCGCCACCGCCGCGCCAGCGACCAGCACGGTGATTCCCAGGCGCCACGCCATCACGCTGCGGGGCGCGCATCCCCGGCGCACCGCCAGCCGTTGGGCGAGCAATCCGCTGGGCAGGGCCAGCGCGAACAACGGGGCATTCCACCACGGCATTTCGGAATAATTCGCTGCCAGCAACAGATGCCACGAACCGCACATGGTCGCGACCAAGGTGCCGCCCCGCCACGGTACCTGATCGATGAGGCACCTGGAAAATACCCATGCCGCGAACGCTCCACCAATAATTGCTCCGGGGATGATCACGGCGAGCAGCCCGAGATCCTTCGACCCAGTCGCCAAGGCCCCGATCGCGATCGCCCCAGTGGCGATGGCGGCCGCGGCCTGTTCGACAAATGGAAGTTCGACAAATGGAAGTTCAGGAGTCGCTTCTGATGCCTGCATCCACCCAGTGCCGACAACGATGAGCGGCACGGCAACCAGCCAGGCAAGCACGTGGAAAAGCGTGAACGACGTAGAAAAAGAAAGGGGGCGCAGCAAAAGCCACGCGCCGGCGCCGGCGACCACCGCGACCGCCAGCCATCGCCAGCTGGCTTTAGGCTCGCCGCGTTCCGGCAGCGCGAAGATGAGCAGCGGAATCACCGCCAAGCCAGCCCACGGCAGCCAATGCCAGCCGAGCAAGGGCGGCATCAGGCGAGCCTCGGTCGCCAGCGCGGTGGCGACATGGCCGATGATGACCGCAAGGATCAGCACCAGCCCGCCCAGTCCCGCACCCCGGCAACCGCAGGTCGGGGTCTGCGCACGTGGTTCGCCGTCGGGCCGCCAACGGCGGGCCGCGATGGTGAACAACGCGGCGACTCCGGCCGGCAGCAGCAACGCGCAGAGAAGCTGGGCGAGCGTGAACACCGCTTACTTCTTGGCTGCTTCGAGAGCGAACGTCACGTCGACCTGATCGCCGACGGCGGGCAGGCCCTTGATGTTGAAATCGCTGCGCTTGATCGCGAACGAGGTTTCGAAGCCGATGAGCGACTTGCCGTTCCACGGATCCTTGCCTTCGCCGATCTTCTTGACCGTCACGCTCAGCGGCTTGGTGGTGCCAGCCAAAGTCATGTCGCCAGCCACCGTATAGGTCTTGTCATCGACCTTGGTGAAGGTCTTCGA
>JANYGY010000113.1 GCA_025362255.1 Planctomycetales bacterium | reverse complement strand
GCCCTTGTGGGCGATTCGAAGTCACCACAAACGAAAGTACGTCGTTACACCAAAGATTCCTTACGGGCACGCATGTTCATCGGGACCTCCGATGGTCTGGTCGGCGTTCCGGGTGGCGTGCGTGCAGTCGCGACGGCTGATGACCACTTATGTGAGCGGGACGAGCCCCTTGAAGTGCGCCTGCTACCGAGCACCGGCTACACGACCGGGCCGCACGGACGGGCCCAGGCGATGGTCCTCGACAACGACGACGGCGACGAGATCTCGATCACCGCTCCGTCACCGACGACGACGGAAAAAAGCAAGAAAAGCGGCTTGTTCCGGATCGCGCGCAAGAAAACCAACGGCGCGTTGACGGTGCATTACAGCACCAGCAATGTGCCGGTCAAAATCGCCACGGTCTCAGCATCCGACGCCCATTTCGCCAACCCCGCCACTTTTGCGTATGACGGAAATCCAGAAACCTATTGGATGAACAGGGGCAATGCCAAACAGGAAAGCGAGATGATCGACGAGCCATGGATCGCGTTCACGTTTGTCGAACCACAGGTCCTCGGTGCGGTGCGCATCACGAACTGCGCAAATCCCGGTCACAGCATGCGCTGTGCTCGTGAAGTGACTCTTCTCAGCAGTGTCGCGGATGAATTTACGCCGCTCGCGAACGTCACCCTTACGCGTACCGACGACCAGGCCACTTCAGCGATCGCTCAAACCTTCCCGCTGCCAGGAGTCCTCGCCCGCCGGGTGATGCTGCGCGTGAATTCGAATTACGCCACGGTGTTCGGCAAGGACACCAGTTTTGAAGGCGACTATGCGAACAACAGCATCGTCGGCCTGGCCGAGGTGCAGTTTCTGACCGGCAGCACGGCTGGGGTCAACGACGTGCGCGAAACCTTTGACGGCAGCGCCATCATTCCCGATGGCAAAGCGTTCGTCGACCTCCCGGTGACGGCCAATGTCGACACGATCAAGAAAGGCACCAAACAACTCGTCATCACCCTGCTAACGGACGAGACCGCCTACCTGCTCTCGCCGACTGCGAACCACGCGACGGTGAGTATCAGCGATGGTGACTGAACGCAGGCAGAATCACTGAAAAATGCCTGTCATTACCACAGCTGAATGCATTGGACCCGCATGACCCTCTCACCTGAATTCTTTCTCGTTCCCAGCCTCCTGCTGCTCGCGGCCTCCCTGCCGGCAGCCGAGGTCGTGCTGCCGCTTGAGCGTACTGCGTATTATACCAGCGAGCCGATTGAGATCGCCGTGGTCAGATTGGCCAAAGCTGGCACCGCCAAGATCGAGATCGCACCGCAGACGGTGGGCAAAGGCGGCTCAGTGACTTGGACAGTGACTGGCGACGGTGGCACCGTGAACGCGGTAATGCCGCCGTTCAGCCTCGCTCCGGGCAGGTATGTGATCAACGTCGATGGCCAGAAGCCAGTGCCGTTGATCGTGTCGTCAGGAGTCCTGGCGTCGACCATGTTGGTCAGCCAAACATCCACGACCGCACCCGCAGGCGGAGCCAATTTTCATCTCAGTAACGCCTTCGATTTCGGTCGCCTCGATGCGGCGGGCATGCCGTTGGCCAACAGTCGCGGGCAGATGTCAGACGGCTTGAAGAAGTTTGATGACTTGGTCGCCTCAGACTTGCCGTCCATCTGCTACATGTACTGGACCGGCTACGTCACGCATAAGCCGTTTGGTGGCGAAAAAAGCTGGGCCAATGCCGATATGCAGCAGGCCATGCGCTTGCTCAATTTCAGTGTCGCTCAACGCTTCCGGCGCTTCGCCCCGCTGTGGCATGCGGTCGGGCCGATCGATGAACCGGGACTGTCGTGGGGCAAGACTCCTGCAGGCGGCATGGCCAGTGGTTTCCCCAACTGGGATGAGCAGCCGTGGTACGAGTCACGTGGCTGGAAATACACCCAGGACGTCGGCAGCCTCTCGCCGGTTGAGTGGCAAAAATATTTGCAGATCCGTTGTTCGATCATCAAGGAGAGCTACGCCCAGGCAGCTGCCGATCTCAAGACGGTCATGCCCAAGGTGACTTTCGCTGGCGATCTCTACGCCCTGCATGCGGTGATGGATGGCTGCGACGGGCTCAACCAACAGGTCAATGACATCCCCACCTCGCACGTGTTCTTCGACTGGTTTGGTGGCCCCATGTCGGTGCCCGGACAGTTTCAGTTAGAGGCCTGTCATGCTCCGGGCACCAAGCTCGCGCACGCCATGAACGGACAGCTCGAAGGAGTGGCTGGTCCGCAGAAGCCGCTCTACCACTGGTTGATGAACGGCATGCTGCAGGGCGGCATGCACAGCAACTGGTGGCTGAACACCGCGGGCATGACCAACGACGACCTGACCGCAGTCAATGAGCCGGTGGCGCGCTTTGGTCCATTGTTTCAGGAAATGGAACTTGGTCAGCACGAGGTCGCCATCTTGTGGGGATTCTCCGAACTGTCAGCGCGTCAGCGCGAGATGGCCAAGCGCGAAGGCACCAAAAAAGATGGCGAGCAGATCAAGCTGTTGTTGCCGTTGCCTGATACGTCCAAGGACCAACCGGCTGAAGAGGTGGAGAGCAACGCCTACGAGGTTGGTGGAGTGTATGCGAATCAGATTCTCGGATTGCACCAAACCATGCGCCGGGCCGGTCATCCAGCGGTAATTCTCCATGAGGAAATTTTAGCCACCGCACTCAAGAGCTACAAAGTGCTCTGCCTCGTTGATCAGGCGGCACCGTTGTCGGCTGGGGCCGCCACTGCGATCGCTGCTTTTGTCAAAGCCGGTGGAATCGTCCTGGTCGATCGCAGCACCACGCTGGTCATTCCCGGCGCGACGGTGTTGGATGATAATTTTGGCGCTGCGGTCTTGCGCTCACGCGGACTGCAAGAGCTCAAGGCGGTCAAGGCGGCAGGCGCCAACAAACAGGAGGCCAGCCGGCAAACGGTCAACCTGCACCGCGATGACCTATGGCGGGCCGCCGTCACGCCGGTCAAGGTGGCGCTCGCTGCTGCCGGCCTCAAATCGATTCTCGTCACTGAATCACGCGACCTGTCGATCGAACGCCACGTCGGCGGCGAGGGCGCTCTGATCATGGTGCTGAACGGATCCGAGGCCCTGCCCGTCAACCTCGCCCCTGACGCCGTGTATCCGCGCTACAATCCAGCGCCCGCCAAGCATACGTACACGCTGCAGGGCATCCCCGCCGGAAGTCACGTCTGGGCCATCGCAGGACTCGATTGGAAACAGGTCGTCAAGCTCGACCAACCAACTGTGGCGATCACCGCTGATTTTGCCGCTGGCGAGATGAAGCTGTATCTGGTCGCGCCGCGGGTCCCGCGTGGAATCAGCACCGCAGCCACCATTGAAAATGGGGTGTTGGTGGTCACCTCCAGCCTAGACGGTGTGCAGATGCCGTGGCCGTTGATGGTCACGGTCACCGCACCGGATGGCAAACCGTCCTACACGGTCAACCGCGCTTTCGGAAAAGACGGCCGCTACACCGACCGCTTCCCGCTCGGCCGCAACGCTCAAGCGGGGGACTACCGCATTCAGGTCGCAGGCTTGGTTGGCGGATTCTCAGGCACCGCCAAGGCAACGCTCACGCCCGTGGCGGTCGCGCCGTCCGTCGTCTCTGGAGCCGTGCGCATCGTGGATCAATCCGCGATACATACGCTGCTGACAGCCAAGCCCACGCTGGTCATCGCGCTCGGCAACGACGGTCAAAAGCCGATCGCTGATAAGCTGGCGGCAGCGTTGCAAGCCAAGGGCCTTACCGTGAGCATTCGACCGGTTGGCGAGTTAGTCCGCAAGGTTGCCTATCCACGCGTCCTGAATCCCTTCGCCCAGGTCTTCACCGTCGGCGGTGCGGTCAAGGTTCCAGATGGCGAAGCTACTCGCTTGGTCGCGCTCAATGCCGATTTCACCGGAGTATTGCGAGAACCCGGGACGCTGGCCACGGTGGGCCCAGACGGCTGGCTGGATTGGAGCGGCGACCAAGAGATCGCCTATGCGGCTGGAGTGCAACTCTACGTCAATGCGAAAAATGAAGTGAACGTGCTCAATGCCACCAGCAGCACCGTGCCCACCGATGCGGCCTTCCGCGCCCGCTGGTGCAAGCCGTGGACCCGTTTGTCCTCGCACCACGGCGGCTACCAACTGACTGCTGCCTTGCCCGAGGCATTCAGCACCGACAGCCACCTGATCCTGCTGGGTGACAGCGCCTCCAGTTCGATCGTCGCCGGATTACAGGCGAGCGAAATATTCACCGTGGTCGTAGATGGCAAATATCCGGGTCCGGGCAAAGCGGTGGTGCAATACGCCTGGAGTCCCTTCGCTGTCGGCAAAGACGTGATCTACATTGGCGCTGCGGATGCCGTCGGCCTGAGCGCCGGTGCTGCTGCACTTGCCGACCTGCTGCCCTGAAGAGTTGAAGATACTGCCAGACGGGCGGCTGGCTGTTTATCCTGGAAAACTCAGGTGCAGCCCAGGTGCAGCCCAGGTGCACCGTCTGACCTGACGTTCCGTGACGCGGTGTTCTTCTACTGGATTTGAGAACTGGGAGGCAAGATCTGGGCAGATTTTGAGTAGATCACGTATCGTTTCGTGTGCTCGACGCTTTGCGTGCGACTCGCGACGCCTACGCGCCTGCCTGCGCAGACCAGCACCTGGACTGCGACGTCATTAAGGAATCATCATGCGTTTTTATCCGATCACACTTCTGGCATCACTCGCGGTCCTGGCCGTTTCCGCCATCCCGGCCGAGGAATTGCGCATCAGTGTCGCGGCACCAACCGTGGTCGAAGGTAAACCGCTCACGTTTACCATTCATCGTTCTGGCACCGTCGGTGCTCTCACTGTCAATTATGAAGTGAGTGCCCCGATCACCGACGTGATCGGAGTGAGCGCCTCGTCGCAGTCTGCCGATGCAAGCGCGGTCTGCGACGGCCGCCTCGACACCCAATGGATGAGTGCCGGCAATTCGGACCAACCGCAGGAAAAGGATGCTGCGCCGTCGCTGACCCTGGTACTCGCCAAACCAACCTGGATTGCAGCTCTGCGCTTAGCCAACTATGCAAATCCAGGCCATGCTTTTCGCGGCATGAAGGAGATTCGTCTGGAGGTGTCCGATGATGGCAAAGTGTTCAAGACTGCCGAGGTGTTCAATATCCGGCCCAGCAACGACACGGTGAAAGTCAGCGAATTCCAGCGCGTACAACTTGATATGCCGGTGTTCGCCAAGGTCGTGCGCTTGGTCGCTTTGACTAACCAAGCCGGCACCAACTTCGGCCTCGGCAGTAAAGTCGAGGGCCCGTATTCCAATGTCAGTTTCTGCGGGCTTGCCGAGGTCCAACTCGAAGTGCCAGGCATCTCCGGAAATGATGTTTTAGGCGGCTCGGGTACAGTGGTCATTCCTGATGGCTCAGACCATGCGTCGGTCCAGGTGGCGACCACCGATGATCACCTCTGTGAACACGACGAGGCGCTTGAAATGCGCATCCTAACCGGCCCCGGCTACGTGGCCGGGCCGCGCTCAAGAATCCAGGCAATGATCATCGACAACGATGGCGGCGACGAGGTTTCGATCACCGCCCCGACGCCGACCACCTCAGAAAAAAGCAAGAAAAGCGGGGTATTCCGGATCGCGCGCAAGCATACCCGGGGCCCGCTGACGGTACACTACAACACTTGCAACGTGCCGGTAAAAATCGCATCGGTCTCAGCATCCGACGCTTATTCCGCTAACCCGGCCGTCAATGTTCACGACGGAAATCCAGAAACATTTTGGATGAATCGTGGCAATGCCAAACTCGAAAGCGATCAGATCGATGAGCCGTGGATCTCGTTCACCTTTGACGAACCACAGGTACTCGGTGCGGTGCGCATCACGAACTATGCCAACCCAGGTCACAGTATGCGCTGCGCACGCGAGATTACCCTGCTCAACACTATTCTGAATGATGACGACTTCGCGCCGCTCGGAAATTTCACCCTGGCGCGCACCGATGACCAAGCGACCTCAGGGATTTCCCAGACCTTTCCCTTGCCTGGGGTCCTCGCCCGCCGGGTGATGCTGCGCGTGAACTCGAATTACGCGATCGTGTTCGGCAAGGGCACCAGCTTTGAAGGCGACTACGCCAACAACAGCATGGTCGGTCTCGGCGACGTGCAGTTCATGACCGGCAGCACCGCTGGGATCAATGACGTGCGCGAAACATTCGATGGCACCGTCATCATCCCCGACGGCAAAGCTTTCGTCGACCTCCCCGTAACGGCGGTTGACGACGCGATCAAGGAGGGCACCGAACAGCTCGTCATCACCCTGCTCCCGGACGAGACCGCATACATGCTTTCGCCCACCGCTCGCAGTGCCGCGGTGAGCATCATCGACAATGATTAGCCCGCTCGCCGCCCACTGACCAGGTGTTCGATTCGGCCCGCCAGTCGACTCAAGGACGGGCGGCTGACACTGACGGCACCATCGTCTTGGTGAGTCCCGTGACCAAAATGTCGTCAATCAGGAATATGCGGTTCCGCTCTGGTGGATCAGCGGAGATGATCAAATTCTTTACCTGATCACCCGGACGGAATCCGGGGTCCTGAAATCCTTCGACCACAAACTGCGACAACGGGATCTGGACGGTGGTCCAGCGGCCAAAGGTCGTGGCAGTGATCGCGACACTGACTGATTTCCCGGTCGTGCCATTCAAGGCGAATGCGCTGAGCAGGTTGCCGCCCTCTGAGGCGAAATAGCGAAACGACAGCACTCCTTGGTTTGGAACGGTGAAAAGCTCGGCGCTGGAATCACTGTTTGCGAGGTAGATCTCGAGATTTTTTTCAACCGTGACGCCTTGCAGGCACCAGCCATCCGCTTGATCTGGCGTTGGTGCGACCTGCCCCCAGGCAAGATTTCTTGGAGATTTTTCCTGATCCTGCGACAGACGGAACGCCGTCATCGGTTGCTCGTGGACCACCGGCCCGACCACCGTGAGCGACGTCGGCGTGGCCAGCGCGTGTTCTCCGGCACCGACGATCGTCTGCTCGGCGGTGCCGGTTCGTGACAGCTGCACGCGTCCGTGCTCAACGAGCAGGTCAGTCTGCAGGGCTTGAACGGTCAGGGTGAAGGCAGTTCCCAAAACCACCACATCGCAGGTGGGCGTGCTGATCGCGTACGGCGAATCGCCCGCAGCGCGCGGGACCACCTCAGCGTGAAAAGTGCCGGAGTGCACCGTCGTCACCCGTTTAGGCATCGCCACACAGGTTACCGCACCGTCGGTCAGGGTCAGCTCCGCGCCGGCGTCGTCCTGCCAAATCACGGTGCCAGTGCTGGTACAGGCCAAGCGATCACCGGGTCGCAGCTGAGTGCCGATTGTCGAAGAAATCGCTTCGCCATTTCGCCGAAGCTGAATCGACCCGACCACTGAAACGATGTGGCCGCACGTGACGGCTGGCCGCACGGACACATACATTCCGACCAGGACGCAGGCGGCCACGGTCAGGGATAACCACCACCAGGGCCTGCGATTATGCGTGTTCGCTAAACGGGCTGCCTTGGCCCGCTTGCGAACCGGCGGTTTCACATGGCCCCGGATGCGTTGCAGGCCCGAGGGCGTCGGGCCCTGGGGCACGCGCACGACCGAGGCGGCGACCACGCCGGCGTCTGCTGGCTGCAAATACGCCGCCAGCGCCAGATGCATACGCAATTCGTCGCGAAACTGCGTGAGGGATCCGGGGTTGTCCTGCAATTCGCGCAACAACTCCGCGTGCTCGGCAGGAGTAGCGATGCCGGCGAGGTAACGACTGGTCAAGCCGTCGCGATCACTCATGTGCGAACCGCTTGCTGATCGATGCAGGCGCGGATTTTTTTGCGCAGTCGCGACAAGGCCTGAGCCACCGCCTCATACGACGAGCCTGACGCCTTGGCGATCTGCTCCATCGACCAGCCATCGCGATAACAATGATCGAGCAATCGACGCCCGGGCTCGGCCACCTGCCCGACACAGTGGGCCAGGGCGCGCAACCGCTCATCGTGCCAGTGCGCTTCTTCCGTATCGAGTCCGACCACTGCGACACTGGCGACCAGCGCCTCGATCGCATCGCCGCCGAAGGCCGTGTCCCATTTTGCCCGTTCGCGCAACAACCGGCGAAGCTCGTTGCGCGCAATGCCTTTGAGCCACGGAATAATCACTCCCGGCCCGCGATAGTCGGCAATATGTTCCATGGCGGTGACATAGGTCGACTGCACCACTTCATCGACCAAATCGCGCGAGCTGCCTTTGGCAGCGACGAAAATACGCACCTCGCGCAAGGTGGCGGCCACCAGCTCTTCGCAGGCACTGGCATCGCCCGCGGCTAGGCGTTTGGCGCACGCGTCGAGAGCGGCGGCATCCAGAGCAGTGGCATCAGGATTGGGCAAGTCGGGCATCACTATGACCTAGTGTCAGAAATGAGCTTTGTTGACCGATTTTTTTTAGAATCGCTCGTTTTCGACTCCGCCGGATGTCACACAGGAGTCGAATGAACCCTGCGGCATCTCGCACTCAGCAGGCTGCTCAGGTTTGGGGGCAATGAGCCTGGACTGGGCACCCCTGGGGGCGCCGAGGTCCCCGTCGGCATCGGGTCTATCGAGCCGACGGGGACGTCGGCGCTCCCAGGAAACAGCCAACCAATGGTTAACTGAATGCCATTGGGCTTACAGGCCGCATGGCCCCCGCCTCACGAGCATTTCGCGGACAATCGGCACGCCAGTGCCCCACGAAAACATGATGTGCCTAACCGGCTGGGGAATTTCCGCAGCCGGTTACCGCAGGCGACTGTTGCGGTCTTGGCCGGCGGTCTGTTGATACCGTTGGAAATCCGACGGGGCGTAATCGCATCCGCCGAGACGGATCAAACCGTCACCCGTGGTCTGCTGGTAGGAGTTGTGGTCCAGAATCAGCCACCGTTCATCAACCGGATCGATGATCGAAAAGATCGCCTATCCATTCGGGGATTCGCTGAACGTATTGTGGCGGATGTACACCGGGCCTGGCTGGGTGCCGGGGTCGATGCGCCAGATGAAGATGTGATGACCCATGGGCATGGGATGGATTTCAGACTGACGCGGCCCGACCACCCCCAGCATGCTGAAGCCGCAGCCGGCATTGCGACAGATGTTGTGTTCGAAACTGACCTCGCTGGACGGTTCGCGACATTCATAGGCGGCCATCCCGCAGCGCTCGAACACGTTGCGCTGAAAGCGCAGCCGCCGTGGAATGTTACGGTTTTCGCCGCCCTGATGCGTCACTCCGGAATCATAGATGTCGTCAAAGGTGCAGTCTTCGACGAGGATGTCGGTGGCGCCATCCCAGAATTCGATGGCGTTGCCGAAGCGGATCCGCAATTCGCGATTCCACACCGCGCCGCCGATATGGCGGAAATCGCAGGCGCGGATGGTCACCTGGCTGACGCCGCAATCCTGATAACCGTGGACCCCGGAATTGCGGAATGAGAGGTGTTCGAAAATGAGATGGCACCGCCCGCCCACCAATCGCCGCGAACCCCACAGCACCGCTTCGATACTCGTATACGTGGCTCCAGGATTGTCCTGTGAGCACAGGAACAGCGTACTGGTCTTCTGCTCCTGCCGGCCGTCACTCTCGCGGGCGCAGGCGTCTCCGATGCCGGTGTAATGCCAATCACCCGGCTCACGAACCTCTTCCAGAGTCCAGCGCAGGGTGCCGCAGCTCGCCCCATCATTGAATACCAGGTTGCCCACTTCGCTGGCGATGTGGCCGGTGTAGCGCCAGAGTGTCGGTCGATCTTGAACCCACTGGCTCGCATCACCCACAGAAATCGACCCGAGGAATATCGGATCCGGGCCCGTGCCGTACGCACCATACGTGATCGGCGCGCCGGGACTGCCGTCGCGCGTCTGCAACACTTCACGGATGATGCTGCCGCGCTTGAACAACACCGTGTCGCCCGGATTCACGATCGCTCCCGGCTGGGTGCGTCGGGGACGCGATTCCGCAGCCCCATCCGCAGCGTCGCTGCCGCCGATGGGGTCGATATAATAGAATCGTGGACTCATGATGGGGAGACTTTCTCGTTGCTGTGGAGTCAGCCGCGAAGATCCAAAAACACGGATTTCACGGCTTCGAGATAGCCATAACCAAACAGATCATCCGGTTGGAGATAGCTGCCCTCGGTCCATTCATTCCAGCTGTTGATCGTGATCAGCGGCGCCTGCTCGGGATGGGCATCGACATAGGCGCGGGCCAGGACGAAGGCCTTTTCAATCTGCTCAGGAGTGTTGTTTTTGATGATCCCCGGTTTGAAGCTCAGATGCCGGGGATTGTTGTCCCAGCCCAATGAGACATGCGGGAAATACGGAATATTGTAGCTGGAATCCATCAGCTGCCACTCGGCCTGCACATCCGGCATGAGCGCGGCGTAGTCGCGATCGATGTTGGTGAAGTGGCAGTATTGATAATGCGTCTGACTGTCGAAGCCGAGACGATCGACCGCCTCGCTCGGCGTCGCGGTGGTGCCCGCATCGACTCCGCTCAGGTTGAGGTGCTTGGCGCCCCAGCTGGCGAGCTGCAGATGGAGTCCAGGCAGTCCGGCGGCGCACGCCTGGGCGCGGAACCACGTGAACGCCTCGGCGGTCTGAGCGATTCCACCAAGCCCGTGGACCAGCTTGTTGAGGTCATAGATCATGAACACCGGCTTGCCGCCGATGCAGTAATAAGACGGATGGGTGAAATATTTTTTGATCAGGCGCAGGGCGATCACTTCGAATTCAGCGCGATCGACCGAGGCCTGCCAGATGAGGTTGTCCTCATGGTCGGAGATCCGCCGATCCCACAGATTGGTCACATCGTGATTGGCCCACATGAGGTAGAATTTCACCCGCTCATTGTTGCTGGCCTTGAGGTAGCCGTCATTCAGGCACTGCTCAAGGAACGGGCGGCTGTCATACCAGTACCAATCATAGATGAAGACGTTCACCCCGTGATCGGCGGCGGCATCGATCTGCATCTCCATGACATAGCGGTCGGCCTCATTGCAGTGGCCCCACAAAGGCCGGCGCGGCCACGCATGGCCGGGGAACTTCGCGGTGGCTTTGCGCACGGTTTCCCATTCGCCATTGCCCTCAGGCCAGAACATCCGGGTGCGCGGCTCGGTGCCGGTGTAGGACGGCCAGATATAGGCGGCAACGTCATAGGTCCGTTGAGGTTTGGTCATCGTGTGCTCCGAGGGGCGGGACTAAAGGTGATAAGGACGTTGATCAAGGCGACGGTAAAGTCGGTAAGATAGACTCATGAAATCCATTATCCATGGTGTTTAATCTCAGAATTAGGTAATTTATTCTCATCGTGCCGACCTTTGCCGGGACCGTTCCTTTTGTCGCGCATAGTCGGGTGCCCCGCGGCGCGCACTGGAGCGGGACATTTTCGTATCACGTTTTTTCGCTCACCCGCGCTGGCAGCGTGACGTATTCACTGCCCGATGGGGTGGTGGAAATCGTGCCGGGTGATCTCCTCCACTTTGCGCCGGAAGCCTTTCAGGATTGGCTGGTTCAGGGAGCCAAAGGATGGCAGGTTGCCTACCTGATCGTCGGCCTGCCCGCAGCTTTATCCGAACTGCTGCCGCAACCGACGTTGGCGCCGGGGGTTGGCCGGATCCACCTGGATCCCAGTGAACTGCGCAAGGTTGCCCGGGCTTTTCGCGAGATGCAGGAATGGAGCGAGCGTTCGACGCCGCTGCGCGAGCAGCTCGTGATCAATCTGATCGAGCAGGTCCTGTTGCGGGTGCACAGCGGCCGGCCCACCACCGAAATCGACCCGCGCATCGGCCAGGCGCGCGATTTCCTCCATGACAGCGTCGAAACCCCGGTGGTGTTAGCCGACGTCGCGCACGCGGCCGGGCTGTC
>JANYGY010000074.1 GCA_025362255.1 Planctomycetales bacterium | reverse complement strand
GCCGTCAGCGTCTGCGGACCGACGGCGAGACGCAAGGCTGGCGGAGGTTCGACTTCACCTGCTCCGGCCAGGTTAATCGCCGCAAGTAACACGAGATACCACATGGAAAACCGCATGATTTGTGATTCTACCGGGCACTTGCGGGAACGTTCATCGCTGATCGTGGCCGCGGCTGGTGTTGACTGCGCCTTCATGACCCGCTCATGAGCACTCGCGCAGGCCGGTGCTCACGTCGCAAGTGCCGATGCGGCGGGGCTCTGGCGCTTGCGGGGTAGGGGGCCCGACGTACCGTCCGCGCGCTTCAGAATCACGCCAGGTTGTTCCAGGGGTTTCATGTCCACGCCGTTTACCGTTGCCGAGGTCCGCGAGGCCTACCTGTCCTTCTTTGCCGAGAAGAACTGCGTGCGCTATCCCAGCGCCTCGCTGGTGCCGGAGAACGATCCGACCACGTTGTTCACTGTCGCCGGCATGTCGCAGTTCAAGGATATGTTTCTGGGCCGTGGCACGCATCCGTTCACACGGGCGACCACGGTGCAAAAGTGCATCCGCACCAACGACATCCTAAACGTCGGCCGCACCGCGCGGCACCACACCTTCTTCGAGATGCTGGGCAACTTCTCCTTCAACGACTACTTCAAGAAGGAGGCCATCCACTGGGCCTGGGAATTCCTCACCCAGCGTCTCAGGCTCGATCAGTCGCGGTTGTCGATCTCAGTCCATCAGATCGATGGCGAAGCTTACCGCATCTGGCGCGAAGAGATCGGCATCCCGGCGGAGCGCATCTTCAAGCTCGGCGACGCCGACAACTTCTGGCCGGCCAACGCCCCCAGCGAAGGTCCCGAAGGCCCGGGCGGCTGTTGCAGCGAGATCTTCTACGATCACCGGATCAACGATGATCCGAACGACAATCTGACCTCGTCCAGCGGACGGTTCGTCGAGATCTGGAATCTGGTCTTTCCGCAGTTCAACGTGCGTAAGCCGCATGCGGACGGCACGCCTAATCTCGAAAACCTCGGGCGCACCAACATCGATACCGGCTCGGGCCTTGAGCGGGTCGCGGCGGTGATGCAGGGGGTCTACAACAATTTCGACATCGACATCTTCCAGACCATCATCCGCAAAGTCTGCGAGGTCTCAGGCAGGACTTATGACAAGACGGCGACGCTTGGTGCCAAGACCGCCGCCGCCGAACAGAACGCATTGCTGCGGCGCATCGCCGACCACGTCCGCGCAGTGACGTTCTGCGTCGCCGACGGAGCGCTGCCCGGACCCGGTGATCGCGGCTACATCGTCCGCCGGCTGATCCGCCGGGCGACCCTCGACCTCGATCGCCTGGGCGTCAAGGATGCTCAGCTCTATCACGTGGTTGCCGCGGTGGTCGAGGCGATGGGCCACGATTATCCTGAGATCGTCAAGCGCCAGGAACTCGCCCGCGAGACCCTGAAAGCCGAAGAACAACTGTTTCGCCGCACCCTGTCGAAGGGTCTCGAACTGTTTCAGCGTTCGCTTGAACGCCAGCAGGGCAGCACCGTGTTCAATGGTGACGACGCTTTCGAATTGGTCGCCACTCACGGTTTTCCCCGCGAAGTCATCGCCGAACTGGCCCAGGCTGAAGGCCGCACCCTTGATGAAGCACGCTTCAAGGAACGGTGGGAAGAGCATCAGAAGATCTCGAATTCCAAGACCACCGATGTCTTCACCACGACCGCGCTGCAGGAAGCCAAGCCGCGTCTGGGGGTCACGCCGTTTGTCGGTTATCGCCCCGTCGGCACCGCGACGGTCATCACCTTGCTCGAACATGAGGGCCGCGAGGTCCAGGTCGCCCCAGTCGGTGCCAAAGTTCGTTTCGCTTTGCGTGAAACGCCTTTTTACGCCGAATCCGGCGGTCAGGTCGGCGATGTCGGCATGATTCAAGGAGATATCCACGGCGAAAGTTTTGCGATCCGAGTCAGCGACACGCAAAAGGATGAAGGACTGGTGCTGCATAGCGGCGAGGTCGTCAGCGGAATCGCGATGCCCGGCAAGGTCACCGCGACGGTCGATGCCAGCGCGCGAACGGCAGTCACACGTCATCACAGCGCGACTCATCTGCTGCATAGCGCGCTGCACCACATCCTCGGCGATCATGTCGAGCAGCAGGGCAGCAAGGTGTCGCCTGGCGAACTGCGCTTTGACTTCAACAACCCTGGCGCGCCGACCCGCGATCAGCTCGCCGCGGTCGAGCGCTGGGTCACCGGTCAGATCACCGCCCATCATCCGGTTGAAATCAAAGTGATGCCGATCGAGCAGGCCAAGCAGCTCGGCGCCAAAGCCCAATTCGGCGAAAAATACGGCGCCCAGGTACGCGTGGTGACCATGGGTCCGCAGGTCGACGCTGAGCTGAAGTCCTCCTCCAGCAATTCAGTCAGTCAAGAATTCTGCGGCGGCTGCCATGTCGACAACACCGGCGATATTGCGGCATTCCGGATCATCACCGAAGGCGCCAGCTCGGCGGGGATCCGGCGGATCGTCGCGGTCGCCGGTGAGCGCGCATTGGAACTCGAACGAGAGGAAGCGGAAGTCGCGGCCGCGGTCGCCAAGCAGGTCGGGTTGACCTCGGTCGCGGATCCCCGAGTCGTCGAAGAGCTCGCCCGGGCGTTCAAGACCACTCCGAAAGAAGTCCCGGCGCGGGTCCAGAAACTGGTCGAGGAGGCCGAGGGCTTGGCCTTGAAAGTCCGCGCCACGCGCGCAGCGCCGTTGGGCGACGACAGTGGCGACCTCATGGCCCGGGTGATCGCGGTGCAGGAAGACCTCAAGCGGCTGCACAAGCTCGCTGATCAGCAGGCGGCTCAGGCGGCGGCCGGCGCGGCTGAGATGCTGGTCGGCCAAGCCACGCTGGTCAACGGCATCAGTCTCATCGCGGCGCAGTTCGATGGCCTCGATGGCAAGGCGCTGCGCACCTTGGCCGAGACCCTGCAAGGCAAGAAGCCGGGGGTCGTGGTCCTCGGTTCAGCGAGCGACGGCAAGGCCGGGCTGGTGGTCGCGGTGAGCAAGGATGCCGTGGCGAAAGGCGTCAGCGCCGGCGCCTTGATCGGGGGCTTGGCGCCGCTGGTCGGCGGCAAGGGCGGCGGCAAGCCGGATTTCGCCCAGGCGGGCGGCACCGATGCCTCTAACCTGCCCGCGGCGATCAAGGCCGCTGCGGCCCTGCTTGAACAAGCGCTGGCATCAGCCGCCGCCGGGCGCTAAACCGCCAGCAACAGCCATGGCCAAACGTCCAGACAAACCACCGGTCGCCGATCGGGACAAGGCCGACCGGGTCGACAAAAGTAGCGACCGGCCAGCTCATTCCGCCGACAAGTCGCCAGCAGACAAGTCGTCAGCTGACAAGGAGCGCGCGGCCTCTGATCGCCACACTCGCTCCAACACCCGTTCGGAAACGGGCACGGATACCCAGCACCGCCGTCGCAAGTCGGTGTTCAAAGGCATTCCGGTGGTGCCCGGCATCGCCATCGGCACGGTGCGTCTGAAATTCCGCCAGACCCAGGTACTGTCCGACCGCACCTTGGGCGAAGATGTAGTTG
>JANYGY010000025.1 GCA_025362255.1 Planctomycetales bacterium | reverse complement strand
CTGCGCATTACCCAGCGAAGCCCGGGGGCTGATCATCTCGTTCAAACAAGCCCATGGTGACAAGCTCGAGCCCTGGGGAGCGCAGGGATTGATCGAACGGGGCGCGCCAGCTGGTGTAACCGACCACGCGACCGCCTTGCGCTTGTGGGCCGGTGAATCCCTGACCACACCGCTTGAAGGATATTCGCTGCTGCGCACGAGCGACGGTCTGCCACTGGGTCAGCTGACGGCTGATGGCCTGCGATTAGCTTTTCCAAGTCGGCTGTTTCGCGCCGGTTTACGCTAAGATGAAAAAATACCCGACCTGGAACATTCCAGATCGGGCGACGTAACCGGGCAAAAGTCAGCAAACCGACTTTTAGAAATTATAAACCACACCGAGCATGGTGTCCTGCTTGAGCGACCATTGATTGTAGCCGGGCAGCGCCTTGTCATCGAGATCTTCTTTTGGCCGGGTCTCGTAGAATGCGCGCAGGGCGAGTTCGAGATTGATGTATTTGCTCAGCTGAAAAGTCAGTCCGGCAGTCACCAGGTTGGTGATGTGCTGCAGATCATTGAACTCGGAAAACCCTTCGTACTGCACGAAATAGGCCAGGTCTTTGTGGTAAGTCACCGGGGTGCCTTCGTAGCGCGCGAAGGCTTCGAGGCCGGTTTCGATACCGCGCTCGTCGCTGCGCAATTGACTGCCCCAGCGCTTTTGCGCACGCGTACCGATCCGCCATTCGAATTTGTCGGCGGGCGACCAATCAGCAAAACGCTGACCGTAACCGGCGGACACCTTGGCAGTCAGCGGATCAAACGGGTTATGGCTGTTGTCGGGCGCAAGCAGCGGTGCGTCCTGATAGGGTCCGGTGAAAACACTTTCCAAGCCCCAAGCCAGATAGACGAAATGGGGTGCGCGAAGCTCATGGCGATATACGCCATCGTAACGCGCTTCGTCCTGGTTTTCGACGGATGGCTGGTCGTTGTTTTTCTGCCGGCCAAAGCGTCCTTTGAGAATGTGTTGCACCGACTCAGAACCTTCCTTCCATTCAGCGTCGTAGTCACCGCTCAACAGAACTGATGTCGTCCGATTCGCGCCACCAATGGTCGGATCGTGGCTGGCGTCGGCATTTTTGGTGGTCGAGTTGCTGAAGAACGCACCCAGGCGCCCCTTGGTGGTCCATGGGCTCGCGCCAGGGACTGGTGCAGCTGGCAGAACTTCATTCGGAACTGCCGGAACTGGTGGAGCGGGTGGAACCTGCTCTGCGGCATTCAGGCCGACGGCCACCATGGCGAGCAGGGAAATAGACAGGGAAATTCGCATGGCGGCACCATGGAATTGCACCATTGATGTCAAGGAACGGGAGAATCAGCTGAACGTTTTGCCACGGTTAAAACGGTGAATTCCGCATTCGGTCACCGGCCAATTTCAAATCCTCGATCCACCAGATCCTGGACATCCAACAGCCCAAGCAGGCGACCTTCAGAATCCACTACTGGCAGCTCGTTGATCTTTTTTTCGGCGTAAAGCCGCAGGGCCGTCTGGACTAGATCATCTCCACGAACGCTCCGACACGGCATGGTGGCATGGGTTTCAACCGGCGCCGCCAGCACTGCTCCCGCATCAGCCTGGGCCGCCAGCGCGCGACGCAGATCACCGTCAGTAAAGATTCCCAGCAGGCGCTTCTCCTGATCCACCACCAACACGCTGCCCGCTCGCGCCGAGGTGATCGCCTTGAGGCACGTCAGCACCGCGGTGCCAGGTTGTACGGCAGGTACCCGCGTGCCCGAACGCATGGCCTCGGCGCAGGTCATCAATTTGCGGCCCAACGCGCCGCCCGGGTGATAGCGGGCGTATTGCTCAGGGGTGAACGCGCGCATCCGCTGCACGGTCAGGGCCAGGGCGTCACCCAAGGCAAGCATCACCGTCGTGCTGGTCGACGGCGCCAGCCCCAACGGACAGGCCTCGGTCACGTCACCAATGGTCAGGGTGATATCGGCATGCCGGCCAAGGACCGAATCCATTTTACCGGTCAAGGCCAGCACGCGACAGCCGATGTGTTTAAGCGTCGGCAAGAGCGCCACGATCTCTTCACTCGAACCGCTGTTGCTCAAGGCCAGCACCACATCCGCCGTCTGCACCATTCCGAGATCACCGTGGCGACCTTCAGCGGGATGAAGGAATAGGCTGGGGGTACCAGTCGAAGCGAACGTCGCCGCCAATTTGCGTGCGATGTGCCCGGCTTTGCCCACCCCGGTCACCACCAGTCGTCCGGGCAGGCCGTCCCCACAGCGGGTGTGGATCAGACGGCAGGCTGACTCCAGGGCCGCCGTCTGGGCAAGAGCAGCATCCGCCAATTGGAGAACAGCGTGACCCTCGGTGCGCAACACGGTTTCGATGACCGAAACGATGTCGATCGGCAGGGGGGACTGATCACTGTCGGCATCTACGTTCATGCGATCATTCCCGGCGAATCGTGGGCAACCGCAAGTCACAAGTACGCTCGATCAGGTGACCGCTGGATTCGCGGGCGGCGGTGATTCAGGGTCCGAAAAGTCGGTATAAGGCCACACCAGTTCCTTGGCCACGATCGTTCCGCGGCGAAGGAGTTCGAGTTGGCGCAGAATCTCGTGAAGGAGCGGTTCGACCGAGAAGCCGACACGCATACACTGATCACCACTTTCCCTTCCATCGTTATAACCGGTGACGCAGATGGCTATATCGGTGGGAATCTTCAACCCAAGATCGCGAATAGCCTCTAGGACGGGGGGCAGAAAGTGATCATCTACCAAAATCAGTGCTTGAGGCCGATCGAAAGGATGGCGAAGGAGTAAGAGGGTCGCGTGATATGCGCTCAATGGGGCAATGGGATAGCAGTGTTGGATCCAGGCCGGCGGACAATCGCCTCCGCCTGAATTGATGACGTTGCGGATGTCGGAAAAATGCTCGCCCAATGACTTGGCTGCCGTTTCAGACGAGATTCCTCCGCCATTATCCAAGACGCCGATCCTGGTCTGCTTGGCGCGACGTAGTGCGCGGACGCAGGTCTCAAAAAATGATTGTTTGCTGATCGACAAATTGACATCGCCGTACCAGGGCGCACCCGGATAATGATAGCAGGCCAGCGGAATTCCGGTTCCCGTGGTGTCAGGGATTTTATGTGGGGTCCCGATGTAAAAAATACCATCAAGAGCCCCGACGCGGATCAGTGCCTCCAGTTCGGGATCGGCAGGTGACCAAGCCTGCATTTGCCATCCGGGATAACATTTGGACACGTTCGCCACCGCATCGAGCAGCTGTTCATGGAATAGATGTGAGGAATCTTTTGGTTGGGGTCCGTGGTCTGACATCACCAAGGCGAAACGACCACATTCAGGAGGTTTCTCGACAATCGCCGTACCACCACGCTTGCGCGTAATCAGCGATCCTTCAGAGGTCAATACCCCGATGGCGACTTGCATGGTCGACGGTGAGGTATCGAAGATCCGCGCCAGCTCGGCACGGGTTGGCAAAAGAGAACTCCGTGGCCAAGTGCCTCGGGCGATGCCCTGACGAATGCCACAGACGATTTTATTGACGATGATACGCTCGTGCACGCCAGACGATGATGGATTTTATCCGCGTTAATCTATGGGAATATCGCGCCGGTGATGCCATCGGAGGATTATGAAAATTTCCGTCAATGTAATGATTATCTCAACGATCATATTTTGGCCCGGTACTCTTCATCAGCCAATCCATAGTACGTCCAACCACCGGAAACTGACCATGAAGTTACTCTGCACCTCATTCATGATTTGTGGACTGAATGTGAGTTTTTGCTCGACCAACACCGCCGCCGAAACAACGCCTTTTCTCACGCCGGTTTTTTCCGATCACGCGGTGCTCCAGCGGGATCACAACCTGCCAGTGTGGGGGTGGTCGACTCCAGGGGACAAGGTCCATGTCACGTTGGCTCAGCAAGCGCGGGATGCGGTCGCGGGTACGGACGGCCGGTGGCAGGCGACCTTTGCCCCGATGGCTGCGGGCGGACCTTACCTTTTGACGGCGAGTGGAGCGCAAACGGTCACCGCCAGTGATCTGCTGGTCGGGGATGTCTGGCTATGTTCAGGTCAATCGAATATGGAATTTTCAGTGGGCAACGCGCGCAATGCCGAGGCCGAATGTGCGGCAGGTGATCTGCCGCAGATCAGGCAATTCACTGGCTCCAAGCGCTACACGCTGATTCCTCAGCCGCGGACCGTGGGCGGCTGGTCGGTGTGCTCACCCGTCAGCGTGCGCAGCTTTTCCGCGGTGGGCTATTACTTCGGCCGCGAGCTGCACCGTGACCTGCATGTGCCGATCGGCCTGGTCAATGCTTCCTGGGGTGGCACGCGCATTGAGGCGTGGACCAGCGCTGCTGGTCTTGCTGCGGTCAATCGCGGTGCGGAGGAGTTGGCGGTGATGGCGGAATGGGCCCATCGCATGGGTGATCATGAGCCCGGCGAGTTCTATTCGTCTGAGATGGCCGAGTGGTGGCACAGGGCCAGCCCCGCGCAGGGACGTAATGAGGAGGGATTTGCCGACGGCGAATGGCCGCAGGTCATACAGCCCGGTCATTGGGAAGAATCCGGCCTGCCTGATTTCGACGGGCTGGTGTGGTTTCGCCGGACAGTCGAGGTGCCGGCTGCGCAAGCGGGTCTCGCCGCGACGCTCAACCTCGGGGCGATCGACGATCAAGACACGACCTGGGTCAATGGCACCGAAGTCGGCGCGTCGATCAATTGGTATGAACCGCGCATCTACACGATTCCGGCGGGAGTGCTGAAGGCGGGCACCAACGTGATCGCGATCCGCGTGCTCGACACCGGCGGCGCCGGTGGCTTGGCCGGCAAGCCGGAGGAACTCCATCTCGATATCGGAACTGTTTCATTGCCACTGGCCGGACTTTGGCGCCGAGAAAAAAATACGGCGCTCAAGGATCTGCCACCAACGCCGGTCCGCCTCACGGATCCCAACGTCATCACCAGCCTGTCGAACGGGATGATCGAGCCGCTGGTGCCGATGGCCCTGGCTGGCGTCATCTGGTACCAGGGCGAGGCCAATGCCCAACTCGCCAGTCCCTATGACGTGTTGCTGCCCGGCCTGATCGCAGATTGGCGGGCGCGCTTCAAAAATCCCGCGTTGCCATTCGGCATCGTCCAGCTCGCGAATTTTACACCCGCGCAGACGGCTCCCGTCGAAGCGGACTCCGGCTGGGCTCATGTGCGCCAGGCCCAATTGAAGACGTTCACCACCGTGCCGCATACCGGCTTGGCGGTGATCACCGACATCGGTGATGCCAACGACATCCACCCGACCAATAAGCAAGATGTCGGCAAACGACTGGCGATGTGGGCTCTGCATGACGTGTACGGAAAAACTGACGTGGCGCGGTCGGGGCCGATCTTCAAAGGCGCGACGCCTGATCACGGCGCGCTGCGCGTCAGCTTCACCGAGGTGACCGAAGGCCTCAGCGCCAAGAATGATCTGGCCGGTTTCGCCCTCGCCGCGGCTGACGGCCCGTGGCTCATCGCACAGGCCCGCATCGAGGGCGACACGGTGGTGGTTTCAAGTCCGCAGATCAGCGTGCCTACTAAAGTGCGCTATGCGTGGGGCAACAACCCACCGTGTACATTGTACAATGGCGCAGGGTTGCCGGCCTCGCCTTTTCGCAGCGACGAATGATCATCTGCGCGCAGAAAATGGGTTAATGATTACCTCAACAATCATTTTTGGTCCTTGTATTGATCATGATGCCTCCAATCGCGAACTTCGCGATTCATCCAACGACTGGAATCCGACTATGATGACCCTGTCCGCATCCATTTTGGCCTGTGCGCTCGCCATCAGCCTGAGCCCGACCATCACCGCCGCCGAAAAGCCTGTCGACCAGAACCAGAGTCGACAAGAGTCGACGCCCAGCGACCGTGTCGATGGTCGGTATTGGACCGAGCTCCGGCCCGAGCGCCTGGTCACGCCATGCACACCGTTCGCCAAGGATTATCCGCG
>JANYGY010000096.1 GCA_025362255.1 Planctomycetales bacterium | reverse complement strand
AGCCTTTCATCTCGCTCGAATGGACCTTCATGACCAAGCTCGCTTCCCGTGTTTCGCGCATCGATTCGAGTGGCATCCGCAAGATTTTCGATCTCGCGAAATCGCTCAAGGATCCGATCAATCTATCGATCGGCCAACCCGATTTCGAGGTCGATCCGCTGGTCAAGGCGGCAGCCGTGGCGGCGATCACCGCCGGCCGGAATACCTATACCCAGACTCAGGGAATTCCGGAATTGCGGGAACAGGTTACCGCCGATGAACTGGCATTCACTGGCCGCACGTATGCCTCTGACGAAGTGTTGATCACCAGTGGCGTCAGCGGCGGATTGTTCCTCGCTTTGCTTGCGTTGGTCGAAGAAGGCACCGAGGTCATCATTCCAGATCCGTACTTCGTGATGTACAAGCATCTGGTCAATCTGTTCGGCGGGACTCCCGTCTATCTCGATACCTATGCCACCGGCTTCGGAATCGACCCCGATCAGCTGGCCAGCCTGATCACGCCCAAAACCCGCGTGCTGCTGCTCAACAGTCCGGCGAATCCGACCGGCCGGATCATCCCGCGCGAGCAGCTGGCCGGGATTGCCGCGGTCTGCCGCACGCACGGCATCACAGTCATCTCAGACGAAATCTACCGGGCGTTTGCCTACGAGCCGATGACCTCGATGGCAGAACTGTACGAGGACACCGTGGTGCTGGTCGGTCATTCCAAGTCGTTCGGGATGACCGGCTGGCGCCTGGGCTATGCCTGCGGACCGAGCGACGTCATCCAGGCGATGACCAAGGTTCAGCAGTACAGTTTTGTCTGCGCGCCGTCAGTGACCCAGTACGCCGCCTTGGCCTGCCCGCAGGTCGACCTGACGCCGAACATCGAGGCCTATCGGCGAAAACGCGATCTCATGACCTCGATCCTGAGTCGCTCATTTTCCATCGGGTCACCGGACGGCGCCTTTTATCTGTGGGCCGAGGCCCCTGCCGGACACACCGGGGATTCCTTCGTCCAGCTCGCCATCCAGCACAACTGCCTGATAATTCCGGGCAGCGTATTCAGCGAACGAGCGACTCACTTCCGCATCTGCTACACCGTGCCCGACGCCCGCCTCAAGCAGGGCGCCGACCTGCTGTGCCGCTTGGCCGGGGCCGGCTGAGACACTCGCGGGTCAGACGCCGTCGCGAAAAGCACGTAATTGAGTCAGGCTCGAGGCGAACATCTCGGGCAGACCCGCAACATGGGCGCGCGCCAGGGTGAGGTTGCCATCCTTGGCAGCGCGCTCGACCAGGGTCGTGTGATCGTGCAATGCGGTCAGCCCGACGGTGCCGCACGATCCCTTCATCTTGTGCGCTGCAGACCGCAGACGGAGGACATCGCCAGCGGTGGCGGCAGCCTGGACCTCATCGATCATCTTCTGGGACTCGGCGATGAAACAGGTGACAACCTCGCCCAACGCACTCGCACCGGCCAGCGAGGCCAGCGTTTTGAGACCTGCGAAATTGACCGCGACTGCTGCTTGTAGGTCTCGATCGTGGTGAACAGCTGGTTCGTCGGTGCCATCTGGAAGCGACACGAACTCGCGAGTCGCGGCTGAAAGATCGATCGCGACGAGTCTTTGCGTGGTTTTTCTCGGCAGACCTGCGGCCTGATGCCAACGATTGACGGCTTGCTGCAGGGCCAGCGGAGTGACCGGCTTGGCCAGGTAGTCATTCATCCCGGCGTCCAAGCATTTCATGCGGTCGTGGGCCAACGCGTTGGCGGTGACCGCAATGATCCACACTCCTGGCTCACGTTCCTCTTCATGGCGGATGACCCGAGTCGCGGTCAGGCCATCCATTTCGGGCATCATGCAGTCCATCAAGATCAACGAATACGGCCGCTGGGCAGCGTGAGCCGATCGCACCTGGGCCACGGCATCACGTCCATTGGCAGCTAAATCGGCCGGAATTCCCAGGCTTTCCAACATCCTGACCATGACGAGACGGTTGACCTCATTGTCTTCGGCCACCAGGACACGTGGCATCGCCCCCACGTGGACAACGGTCGCATGGACGCTGCTGTCACGTTTGATCCCCGACACGGCGTCGCTGACGACGGCGATCAGCGCCTGCTGGCGGACCGGGCTGGCGACCAGGGCCAAAGCGCCGGCTGAACGCAATTCGGCAGCAAATCCGCGATGCACTGGATCGACCACCAGGATCAGCGGCCATGAACTAGCGAAGGTCCGCACACCGGCGAGCACCGCCGGCGAATCACCGCTGTCGTCGATCGCAGCGGTGCGGGTGCCAAGGATCACGGCCGTGGGGCGGGTTTCGGCCAGCGTCAAGCATCGCACCAGATCCTGGTGCCCGGTGGCGGAGATCACCGCGGCCCCGGCACGTTCGAGGATCGCGGCCAACATCCGCCGCGTGGCCGGACGCTCATGCGCGACCACCACCGTGCGGCCACGCAGCGGCCGCTCTGGGGCGATGTCATCGGGAGTGACCCGCAAGGTGCAGACCAGTTCGATGTCTTCACCTTCGCCGCGTTCGATGCCCAGGGTGCCACCCATCGCCTGCGCCAAGCGTTTGCCCAGCACCAGCCCGAGGCCTTCGCCTTGCAGCCGATCTGAGGAACTGTCACTGCTGATCGCGCCTTCGAGCAGCAGGCGGATCCGCTCTGCGGTCAGGGTCACGCCCATGAGGGAAATCCGGAACGTCAAACGGTGATCGTGCTCGATCAGCAGCTGCACCGCGACGGTGCCTTCCTCAGCGGTGGAAGCAGCCAGGCCGATGAGATTGACCAGCACCTGGCGAACCCGCGCCACGTCACCGATCACCCGTTCAGGCACGTTGGGATCAGCATGCCAGGCAAGTTCGATCGGGAGCTGGACGCAGCGTTCGGCGACGATGAGCAGGGCTTCTTCAAGCACCACGCGTGGACGCAGTGGTCGTTGCTCAAGGCTCAAGCATTCAGCTTCGAGCAGGGCGAAATCCAGCACGTCACCGATCCGGGTCAGGAGATCCCCGCACCCCGCCTGGAGTGTCTCGACGTAGTCTCGTTGAGTTCGATCGATGCGGGTCTGAGCCAGCAGTAAGGAGGATGCGCGCAGTGAATTCACCGATTGCCGCAGCGAACGACACAGGGCCACAAGCAAAGTGGTCTTGGCCCGATCGGCTCCTTGGAAACGGGCGATCCGGCTGCGCATTTCAGCAACTTCACCCTGCTGGCGAACCTGCCGGATGACCGCCTCAGCGGCCGTGGCAGCAAGTTGTTCTTCGGTTTGAGCCACGCCTGGGATCGACGAAAGACTCGTTGTGTCGCCTTTCAGCCGCTGGCTGCGACTTGCCCACGAGACGCCAAGGCAGGCGACCATCGATCCCACTCCCAGCAGGCCGAGTGCCGCCCACAGTGCCGGAGAAATTGGCACCCCGGCAGCGGCACGCACCTCGACCAAGCCGAGCTGACGGCCGTTCTGGTCACGCACCGGGACCACCGCAGAGGACCACTCTCGGCCCGCAGGATCATACCAGCGTACTGGCTCACGCGTGCCCGAGGTGATGGCTGTTTTGCTACCGGGGGTCGTATCGGAGAGCGCCCGCTGCACCGCGGGAACTCCCATAGGCAGAATCGCCTCAGGGCGCTCGGGCACGGCTGCGATCACATGCCATTTGGCCGGCGTCTCGGCCCCTGGCATCATCACCAGCACATGGGCCTCACTGAACTGAATGACGCTCTGCTGAAGCTGTCTGGTCACCACGTCGGTCCAATCGACGGAAGGAGCCGACGTGGGCGAACCAGTCGGCTGAACCATCAAATCCCGAATCGTCAGCGCCGTGAACGAGGCCTCGGCCATCATGCTGACATCGCGCAAACGTCGACGATCCTCGACTTCGCTTAGTGCCAATATCGCCACGGCAGCGCCCGCCGCGCTGATCGCGACCCCGATGGTCACGCTCAGAACGCGAGTGAGCGAAGCGGGACCGGGCATGACCAGGAGTATGAATTACATCCTGTTCAGTCGCAAGGAGACGAGGAGAGTCGGAGGCAACTAGTTACGTGACGAGGTCACTTATCCCGGACCGTAAAAAGCCTCAGTGATGAATCCGCAGGCCCTGGGTCGCTCCGCGATGGCATCGATTTCCGCTGGGGTCAACGGCGAAACCCAGGATTCAGCGGTGGCCCGAGCCGTGGTATAGACCTGGATCCGCGCTATCGCCGCACCGCCGGCGCGTAATTCCTGCAACCGTACGGTCCATGCCGCAAGTTCGACGTTCGTAGGCGGCTCATCGTGCAGGCGTGCGAACAAGGCCTGGATCACCAACGGTCGGCGCCGACCGGCGTGCAGGAGGTTGTCGAGGACTCGTTGGAACGGCACCTCGGTACGATCGATCGCGCGGAAATGCTCAGCTGTTCCCGCATCCAGCTTGGCCCAGATCTCTGCTCGTTCGCCAAGGATATCGAGCGCCTGCTGCACCCGTTCCTGGTGCAACATCGTCGCGTTGGTGATGACCACGATCCGCACCGCCGGATCGACTTGGTGCCAGGCGAGCAGGTCCACCGTCAGGCGGCAGGCATCAGCGAAAGCCGGGTACGTGGTTGGTTCGCCGTCTCCGCTGAACGCTAGGTCATTGAGCCGACGCAGCGGCATGGGCGTGGCATCGAACGGCGGTTCATCAAATAATTCGCCTGAAATCGAAATCCGGAGCAGATGGTCGAGTTCCCCTCGCAAGGTCGCCAGATCGACCGTCCGAATGGCAGGCGGCGACGTCCGATCGACCGAGCAATAGACGCAGTCGAAATTGCAGGCGGTGTCCGGGTTGAGATTGATCCCCAAGGACAAGCCGCGTGACCGCCGCGAAATCACCGGATAGGCGTAGGCATTGGTTCGCCAATGCCGGGGATGCTGGGTGAAAAGCGGTGTGTCGATGGCCATGCGGAACTCTTTTCTACGCCCAAAAAAACACCGCCCAAGCTGCGATGCTTAGGCGGTGTTTTTTTAGCGAAAAAAGCAGACCGGGCGACACGAGGCGGTCACCGTTTCATCCAACTGACATCTCCCCAACTGGAAATCAGTCATCCATCAAGAGGTCTTCGACCACCAAATGGTTTTCTTCCATGTGGGTAGCCCCTTCGATCGACAAGGGTGTCCAGGGGATCAGCTGAAGGCGGGGCTTCGAGATCGGCTCTTTATTGTATTCGCAGATGCCGAAGGGCAGCGGCGATTTGACATCGATCTTGCGGATCGCGCGGTCGATCTGCCACAAGAGATCCTTTTCTTCTCCAGCCAAGCCAAGGCTGACGTCTTGCAAATCAGCGTCAGAACCGCGCTCTGCGGCGTGGAGAGGAGTGGTGTGGCCGTCTTCGGCTTCCATCGCGTCCTTTTCGAGGGCGTCGATGTCGTTGCTGATTTCGGAGCGGCGAGTCATCAGCACCTTGCGCCACTGGGCCAGCTCTTCGTTATCGAAGGGGCAGGTAAACGTCGGGCTGACGACCGTCCGATGCTTCCCGCTGGCGCTGCCATTCGCTGAGCCGGTGTCTTTGGTCATCTTTACCACTTTCGGGGCTTGGGTGGGTTTAACATCTCGGTGTACCACGGCGATCGGCTTGGCCTGGATGGTGGGCTTACTGGTCACTGGGGGATTGACTGGAATCGGCTTCGCAGCGACAGCTTGAGCGGCTTTTGCAAACACTGCTGAGGGCTTGAGCGGCGCAGATGCCGATTTGGCCACGATTGGTGCGGGTTTGGCTTTGGCCGTCACCGCCGCCGGCTTGGCTGGAATTTTGGCTGCCGTCGCCTTTACCGCCGGAGGAGCTGCCTTCTTTTTGCCGACGCTCGTTGCCTTCACTGCAGCTGCTTTGGCCGCTGGAGCTTTGGCCGCTGGAGCTTTGGCACCCGGCTTCACGAGCGCTTTTTTCGCCATCGGTTTGGTGCCTTTGGGGGCAACCGGTTTGGCCTTTACCGTTGGCTTGGCTGCAGCTTTGGGCGCAGCTTTGGGCGCAGCTTTTGCAACCGGTTTGGCCAGAGGGGCTTTTGATTTCGCCTTGGCCGCCACGGGCTTAGCAGGCGATTTCATCGTCACTTTCGCCGCCAACGATTTTTGCGCAGGCTTCTTGGCCGCTGCGCTGCTCTTGGCAGGCTTGGCAGCAGAAGTCACCGCGGTTTTTGCCGGGGGCTTTGCTTGCTTACTGGGTTGTGACGCCGATTTGGCGGCTTTTGAAGTGGGGCGATCCGTGGATTTCGACATGGGTTCCTCGTCGGGACGCTGATCTCGCGCTGCCGTGCTTTATAACCCAACTGGGTATCCATCGCGGAAGCCGCAGCACGTTCCCGAGCGTCATGGATGATGCAAGCGGAAGGTATGGGGCCTGCCGATAGCAATGCGAACTTTACTAGAATCTTGTTTTATCCTTTGCCAGTATGTGCCATGGACAGGCCCCCGGCTTGAGGATACACCCAACGGCTGTGGCGACTCTCGACATCATCGGCGGAATTCCGGTCATCAACGCCATCGGCACGCCGCGTACGATCGGCGAGACCATCGGCCAACGGTTGAAACCCCGTTTGCAAGTGTTGGCGCAGTACCTCAAAGAGCAGCTCGCCTGCGCGATCATCGACGCTGATCCGAGCCGGGCTTCGGACGACCTCAGCGCCCACCTGAAAAAACTCGTTGTCCCCCTGGCGCGGACTGATCCCTCGGCGTGGATGGAGATCGAATCGATCGCCCGGACCACCGGCATTCCCGAAGAGGATCTTCTTTTGATCCATGGCTGGGGTGATTTGCTGAGCCATTACATGTGCCAGGTTCCGCCAATGCGGTCGAGCTGGGTATCGTTGGCCGCCAAGCACACCGACAGCGGCATGTCGCGCGCGATCTATGCGTGGCACCTCGATGCGGCGCTGTTCCCCTACATCACCCTGGTCCGGCGGATGCCGGCGCATGGCCCGGCCAGCATCAGCTTGACCCTCGCCGGGCTGCATCCCGTGGCCGGCATGTCAGAGGCGGGGATCGCGGTCGGCGCCAATGAACTGCGCGTCTCGGATGGCACCGAGGGCCATTTCACCGCGCATCTGTTGGCATCCGCACTGAACGCTCCGTCATTCGACGATGCCTTGCAGCGCATTCAGATGGGGCCGCGACACGGCGGCGGGGCGTTGCACTTGTTGTCGGGCACTGGCGAACGCGCCTCAGTCGAACTCAGCGGGCAGGCCACCGCGAAACTGCAGGATCACGTCAACGATAGTCCGCGCGTGCACACCAATCACGCCCTCGACGGCGAAGTCATGCGCTGGGTCGCGCGCACCGGTGATCCGCTGAGCAAAGACCGTCTGGCCTATCTCGCCGGACGGGTCGTCGATGCGCGTTCATGCGATCCGGTGTTCATCGCATCGTGGTTCGGAATGATGAAGACCATCGAAGCACCCAACGATGGTTTCCGGCAGCCCTCAGAGCTGCTGTCGTCGGCGACCACGGTGCTGTTGATCATGGACCCGGGCCGGAAATCCATGCATCTGAAACGCGGCGGCACGCCGGCGCGGATGGAATCGATCCAGTTGTGAGCACTGTGGCCCTGCGCGTCGTCCGTCATGGGGCGCGTTGGCGAGAAGACCTTCCGGGTTCACCGCTGCGCTGGCTGCTGCTCCCTGTATGGCTGCCCTTCCGTCTGCTGACGAGCGTTCGCAATCTGGCCTATGACCATGGCCTGCTCGCAATCAAACGCCTGCCCATCCCGGTGATCGCGATCGGCAATCTTACCGCCGGAGGCACCGGGAAAACCCCCGCCGCACTGGCGGTGGTTGCGGCTTTGCGCGCGCGCGGCCGAAAGCCGATGATCGTGGCCCGGGGCTATCGTGGCATCGACGGAAAAAATGACGAAGCCCACTTGGCTGGCGACATTCCGGTAATTTGCCAGCCGGATCGGATCCTTGGCGGACGACAGGCGATGGCGGCCGGCGCGGATTGCGTGGTGCTGGATGATGGCTTTCAACATCGCCGGCTGCACCGCGATCTGGATATCGTGCTGATCGATGCCACGCGCCCCTGGGGCCGCTCCGATGGTACTCGTGGTGCGGTGTTGCCGATGGGCTATCTGCGCGAAACCAGTTCTGGTTTGCGACGAGCGGATCTGCTGTGGTTGTCGCGCACCGATCTCGTGTCACCGGAACGTCTCGCGCATCTGCGCGCCGAGCTTGCCGGCTGCGCACCGATGGTCGAGGAACGCACCGTTGAGGTCACTCTTTCAGCACTTTCAAAGTGCTCACTTGAGCGACCGCAAGATCCCCTGTCCGCCTGGCGCGACACCCCGGTGATTCTCGCCAGCGGCATTGGCAATCCCGCAGCCTTTGCCGCCCTCGGCCAACGTCACGGTTTGAAGATCGTCGCCAGCCACTGGTTTCCCGATCACCATCATTACACCGCAGCCGACGCAAAACGTCTCACGCAGGCTGCGTGCAGTGCTCAAGCGCGCATTGTCGTCACGACCAAGGATGCAGTGAAATTGCACGCATTTTCACACCTTTTTCCTGACTCCAGCGAGCCGGGCAGTGTGTGGGTGATGGCGGTCCGTTCAGCGTTGGTTGATGATCAGCCGCTGCTGTTGGCCATCAATCAGGCGCTGCAGCGGCAAAAAACCTGATCTCATTCACCAGCTGCAGAGCGCACCAGGCGCAGAACTGCGCTGTCGTCGCGCTCGTTCGGCTGCAGCCGGCGCAGCTGGTCATGGGCAAGCACCACGCACGGCGTGCCATCGGCGAGGTGCGCAAGAGAAGGGCGGCTGAAATCACCCACGAGTCGGATTTCGGCGACCGTGGGCAATCGCCACGACAGGCCGTCGTGCTGCGCCCGCCATGCGGCGTAGGCTTGCGCCTCTGCCCAGGTCAGGTTCGTGGCTGGGATTTTCTCGGCAGAATTATGTTCGCCTGAACTGACCAGCGTCGCATCCGCGCTGGTGAAGATGGCGACCTCGGTTCGAGAAATGGGTTGATCGGACACCAGGAATGCGGCCACCGTCACCTCGACACCGTGAACCAGGGCAGTTCCGCCAGGAACCATCGATACCCCCTTCGGCATGTGTGCCGGCCACGACAGCTCGACCTGGGTACCAGAAAAAAGGCGGCTGAAGCCGTGCGATTCATCTGGCCCGAAGATCTGCCAACGGCCAAAGGGCAGCGACGCGGTGGTTCCTCCAGCCACCAAAATGGAAATCGGAAGCGCGATCGACGGCGCAACCAGCACGGGCTTCAAGACCACGGTGGCGCCACCTTTATTGCGCAGGGTCACCGCCGTGGCCGACCCGTGATCGACGTCGTCCCCGGTGCCGGCATCGGCAGCTGCTTCGCCTGCCGTTTGCAGCCACCGTTCGGCGTCGTCCGCGGCGTCGTACTCAGTCAACCTCTGGCGATAGAATTCGGTCAGTGCGGCATGCGCCGATACCTGCCATGGGATCATCGCATGGACCCGATGCAGCAGACCGAGCGCCCTGCCAAGCACCGCGGCTCGATCCCGACGCAGGCGTGCGGCCTCGTCAGGGCGGGCCTCTTCGATCCGGGCCGCCAGATCGCGGGCTTCGCCGATCAAGCGAGCGGCCTGATCGGCGAGGACCTGCGCCGCGCTGAGGGCACGCGCCTGTTCCGCGTCGGAAACGTCCTGGGTCAACGTCGGCAGCTCGGGATGTTCGGGGTCGGCGACGCGAGCGTGTTCAAGCGCGGCGCGAGCTGCCGGCCCATCATTGCGACTGAGTGCGGTGCGGGACTCGCGGATCCACTCGGCAGCCTCGGCCTGCCGGGCGCGGACTTCGGCCACGTGCTCGAGTTCCGCCGCACGCGCGACCAGCGCCGCGTGGTGACGGGTACGCGCGTCGGTGGGCGCCAATTGCAACGCGGCTTCTAGCGAGCCAAGCGCAAGGCGCAGATCGCCACGGGCTTCGGCCTCGGCCGAACGGGCCGACAATTCAGCGGCTCGTTCGGCCTGATCCGTGGCCCGCGCCAGGGTTCGCGCTTGCTCGTCACGCTGCGCGATCAAGGCCACCGTCTGCCGATATTGCAGCGCGATCGCCGGGTCGCCGGGCAGCAGACCCAAGGCGCCGAGGTATCCTTCCATCGCTCGGCGCAGGCTTTCGTCATCGCCGACCTGCACCTGCTTGTTCGCTTGCCGCACCAGGTTCGCAGCCTCTTGGCGTTTGCGCATGATCAGCTGGTCATCGCCACGCTTGGCCAATGCCTGACGCAGCCGCTGCAAGCCATCGAGGGCCTGCCGGTCATCGGGGTATTGATCGACCACCCGTTCGAGGTCCCGTCGGGCTTCATCGAATTCGCCCATCAGTTCATGCTTGGCCGAGGCCCGCCGCAGGCTCTGGATCTGCTCGGCCTGCAACCGCAGCTCGTGCCACCGCCACCCCGACCACGCGCCGCCGAGCACGACCAGCATGCCGCCGGCCAGGGCCAACCCGCGCCACTGCTGAAACACAAAACGCATCCCGCGGTCAAGCGGTGTGTCGCGGTACGCGCCGACTGCCTTGCCGGCGATGAAGGCCCGCAGGTCAAGCGCCAAGGCGTCGGCCGTCTGGTAACGATCCTGCGGGTCGAACGCCATGCATTTGTGGATGATGGCGACCAGGCGCTTGGGCAGGCGCGCGCCTTTCTCCTGATGATCGAGCCGCCGCCAATGGCCGCTCGCGGCTTGTTCCAAGGTGTAGCGCACCCGACCACGTTCATACGGTGATTCACCGCACAAACTGAGATAGAGGACCACTCCAAGGCTGTACACATCGCTGCGCCGGTCAGCCGGTTCTCCGCGCGCCTGTTCCGGGCTCATGTAGGCCGGGGTGCCCACTGCCGACCCCTTGATCGTCTGATGAATGTCATTGCCGTCTTCGATGGTACCCGAGCGCAAGGACTGCACCTGCCGCGGACCGCTTTCGTGCGGATCGGGTTGCCCATCCAGCACTTTCGCCAGACCCCAATCCATCACCAGGACTTCACCATAGCGACCGATCATCAGGTTGCGTGGCTTGAGATCGCGATGGATCACCCGGCGGCTATGGGCGAATGCCACGGTGTCGCAGACCTTCAGCCCGATCTGCAGCACGTCGTCGATGCCGGGACCCGGCGGTGGAGGGGTTGACGACGCCGCGACATGATCCGGCCGACTGCTGTCACCGAGGAGGTCGGACAGCGTCCGGCCCTCGACTTTCTTCATGGTGTAGAACACCGTGCCGTCGGGCAGCACTTCCAGATCATGAACCGGCACGATGCCGGGATGCTCGAGCTGAGCGGTTATCTGCGCTTCATGGATGAACCTGCTGACGTCATCGGCGGCGCATTGATGAGCGTGCAGGGTCTTCAAGGCGACCTCGCGCATGCAGTCGCGATCGGCAACGCTGAACACCAGACCTTGCGAGCCTTCGCCCAGGCGTTGGATCACCCGATAACGCGGCAGCGGCTGACGATCGGTGACCGCCTGGCGCCAACTCTGCAACGCCCGCGCGAACACATTGTGATCATCAACCCCACGCAGGTTGCCCATGGCCGGCTCGGCCCGCCGCATCGGCATCGGACCAGTCTCTCTCGGGCCAACCGCCATCGAGACCGTTGCATCCGAGCCTTCATCATCCAGCTCAGGAGCCGTCATCGCGTGACCAGCGGCAGGAACCATCGCTGCGTAGGCGCATGCACGAGTGTGTCGAGGGTGTGCGCGGGGACCCACGATCCGCCCGCCACTGGCGCTGGCAGCTGCCCATCCGCACCCTTGGGCCGACAGCGGTACGCGAGAAAGAAATGATTAGCGGATACCAGGGGATCAAAGGCGTAGCCTGCGAGTTCGCACAGGCAGGGCCCTGCGCCTGGTTCCGTTGCCAACTGTTCCCTGGCCAACAGTTCTCTGGCCAACAGTTCTCTGGCCAACTGTTCGACATGACGCTTCAGCCCGACGAATCCCTTGCCCCCCGCGAACGCCTCAGGCGGCAGCGGCCGATCAACCGCAAAGCGCCCGATCTCGTCGATCAGGACGTGCTCGCCAAGCTGGAAGATCAGCACCAAGCGAACCTCGGCCGCCAACGGATCGGCGGTGATCGCCGACGGCACCGCGAACCACGTTTCGTCGGTCAAGGACTCGATCATCGCCAGATCGATGGTCGGACACAGACCGCGCAGGGCGATGCATTCGCGGGTGGTCACAGCAAGAACGAGGTCTTCCATCGGACCGCTGACTGTGCGGGGCAGAGGTTCGATTGCCAGTCGATCATGGAGTGCGCAGCAGAGGCTCCTGACGCGCCGAGCGGCGTATTCCCTTCACCCGCGTTCTGCTCATGCTGTGCCCGAGCTATGACCGCAGTGCCAGAAACCGATGCCCTCGCACTCGCCTGTTCGCGCTGCGATGGGCCGGTCAACCTTGATGACCTCGCTGAAGGTCTTGCGGTCCGCATCGATGGCCAACCGGTGTGCGAAGTGTGCATCGAAACGCTGACCCCGGCGCTGCGGATGCAGATCAACCGGGTGCGCGCGCTCAAGGGCCTGGCGGTGGTCACCTACCGGGTTGCCCGCCCCCAGCATCCGAACGGTCATTTTTACACGTTCACTGGCGCTGGACTGCTCCTGCTTCATCGTCGTGCGCTGGTCCATGGCACTGAATTCACCACCCCTGAGCTCCCGCCGGATCATCGTCCCGCTGCTACCATCGGGCGTCTCGCACCGGTTACCGGCGAAGATGAGGACGAGCCGGTTCTCGATCCTCCATCGAAACGCAAGAATCTGGTGATGATGGGCCTCGCGGCCGTGGGTGTCATCGCCGTGCTCGGCGCAATCACGGTGTTGGCTTTGAGTGGCGGCCAAAAGCAGAAGCACAGCCAGGAAAACAGCGCCGGCCCCGACCATGCGGTGGTTGCGACGCCCGTCGCGAATGGCCCGGCCGTGCCGGTGATGCCAACGCTTCCCGAACCTGGGGCGTCCGTGTCGGATCACGATCTGCCCTATTATCGAGACAGATTTTCGGACGAGAACGCGGCGTTGCTGGCCGGTCTGGCCGATGGCGCCGCACCCGAGGTGATCACTGCCCTCGAACGCGACGTCCTTGCGCGCGGACGGACCAACCTCGACCGCCTCGGCAAGGTCCTGCGGCAAACCGGGTTGTCTCGCAGCACGCTGGACGACGTCGATGTCTTCCTGCGCAAAGCCCAGGTCCCGGTGCGGCCAGCTTTCAAAGAATTGATCGAAGGCCTGGGCGCGTTGACCGAGATGGCCCAGCGGAAACGCGCGCTGCTGCCACCGGACGTCGCCGTGACGCCTGACGCGAATGCGGTTCCTGCCGTTACTTCGCCCACGGTTCCACCCGAGGAACCTGCGAAGAATCCGCCTGAAGTGGTACCCCCGGTGACGGCTACCGTTCCGCCGCCAGCCGTGCCGCCCCTCTTTGTCCCAGACCCGGGGACGAAGACGCCACCGCCGTTGACCTTCAACACAGACCCCGATGGCAAGCTAATACCAGCACCTGCGGTGACCGGCCACGGCAAATCCAAGATCACCATCTGGTCCGGTGAGCCCGGGCCCAAAACGGCGGCGTATGTCGATCTTGCCGACAGCAAAGTCCGCCTGCCATCCCCTTGGCCTTTCTTTCCGGGCGAACCGCCACCGCGTTTCGTCCCGGCGGTAAAAGTGCGCGGCGCCGATCGTCAGGAGATCTACACCCTGCAGCTCAGCTTTACCGCCGAACAAGTCAGCAATGGCGGAATCTTCCTCAATCTGCACCCACGCCTGCCGACCCGCAAAGAGGTCGTGATCACGCGTCTCGATGCGCCGACCGTGGCGCCCCAACACTGCACGTTCAGCGACGGCGAAACGTGGCAGAGCTTCGCGTACCGGGTTGACGGGGTCCCCAGCGATACCGTCACCATCCAGATCGCGGATGCAGCCAACAATGATGATTACCCATTTTGGCTTGGCGCCACGGCGGCGGTTGCCGATGGCGACCCGCTGCTGGCCAAAGCCGAGCTGAGTCCCTCGCCGCTGATGATGCCGAATCCGATGATCGATTGGCGACCGCTGGTGGAGTCGTTGAAGATCGCCGCGCGCAGCCGCAAGCAGGAAGCGAAATGGTTCGTCACCAAGACCCTTGATACGGGGTCGGTCAAGATCTTCGGCACTGAGGGCGTCTCGGCGTCCAAGATCAATCCAGCGTTGCGTCTACGCCGCAGCATCCCTGATATCGCGAATATGGTCGAGACCGTCGATGTCGTCGATATGGCCGCCATCCGCCGGCTTTTCGAGCGCAAAGCCAATCCTGGGCTGTTCAACCAGAAGGCCCTGCCGGCGACCGTGGTGCTGGTGCCCAACGGCAAAGAGGCCACCTCGTCGCCGACTGACTGGGCCAAGCACGTGTTGACCGTCAACGAGCTGTTGCGCAATGGCACCGATGCCAAATCCGGCAACGGTGGCTTCGTTCCCGTATGGGTGATCGGCAGCGTCGACGGGGCGCCGCTGACCACCACCGCGTGGAGCATGGTGCGCACCAATAAAAGCGTCGTGCTCATCGATCTCACGGTCCAGGCCGCCAACGGCGCCGACAGTGCGGTCAGAGCCCGGCGCGAGGCTTACGACACCCTCACCGAAGGCATCCACACCCTGATGTATCAACTGCGCTTGGTGCAGATCTACCAGTCTTCGCGCTGACCATGGCGGCCTCGTCCACGCTGCGCCTGGCGACCCGCGCCAGCCCTTTGGCTCTGTGGCAGGCGCGGTGGGTCGCGAGGCGGCTGCGCGCCGCGCACCCAGGCCTACAGGTGCAGCTGGTGCCCCTGCAATCGACGGGTGATCTCGATCGCACGACTACGTTGTACCACTCGGCGACCGTGGGGATCTTCGTGCGCGAGATCCAAGCCGCAGTGCTCGCCGGGCGCGCCAACGCCGGCGTCCACTCGGCCAAGGATCTGCCGACGACGGTGCCCAGCGGAATGATCCTGGCGGCGGTCCAGCCCCGCGCCGATGTGCGCGACGCGCTGGTGACGCGCACCGGTCTCGCCTTGCGCGATCTGCCGCTCGGCGCGGTGATCGGAACCAGCAGCCTGCGGCGGCAGACCCAACTCGCGCACCTGCGCCCCGACCTGCGCTTTGTGCCCATTCGCGGCAATGTCGACACGCGCTTGCGCAAGCTCGCAGAGGGCGAAGCCGACGCGACGATCCTCGCGATGGCCGGGCTGCATCGGCTCGGTCTGGTCGCGCGCAGTCGTGCGGTCGCACTTGACCCGGTGACCGAATCAGTCCCTGCACCGGCGCAGGGCGCAGTGGCCCTCGATTGCCGCATCGATGATCGCCGCACCCGGCATCTGCTGGCGGCGATCAATCACCCGCCCACCGCCCGTGCGATCACCATCGAGCGGCTGATCCTGGCCGATCTCGAAGGCGGATGCTCGCTACCGCTCGGCTGCCTGGTGCAGCGCGCGGCTGATGGCCGCTGGCGGGCGCACATCCGCCTCGGCGATCTGCAGGCCCCCCTGCGCACCTGCGAGCTGCTCGGCGACCCGATGACCTTTGTCGCCGCCGCCAGACGGTTTTTCAGCTGACTGTTTTCAGCGAACCAGCTTCAGTGAAGTCGTCTTCACCGCCATAATGCCGAACAAATCCAAGCGCTTAGCGCTTGGATTTTTTGGCCATCGATTTCTTCTTCTTGCGTTCGTCGCGATATTTCTTCATCGCGTCCTTGTCCTCACGCTTGGCGAACAAGCGATTGGGATTGGGCATGAACGCCTGCGGATTGGCCAGCTGTTCCGGCGTCAGCTGCCCGGCGTCTGGCAATTTTTTCGCCATGTCCTGGATGTCGCCGAACTTGCCCATCATCTTCTTCATCGCATCGAAATGCTTGAGCAGGGCCTGCACATCATTGGTCGTGCACCCTGAGCCATGGGCGACCCGGCGCCGACGGCTCATGTCGATGAGATCAGGCCGACTGCGTTCGTGCTTGGTCATCGAGCCGATGATCGCGCTGTATTTGCGGAAGATCGATTCATCAATCGACAGCCCAGCGAACTTGGCGCCGACGCCGGGAATCAATCCGATGAGATCTTTGAGACTGCCCATCTTCATGATCGCTTGCAGCTGACTCTGGAAATCCTGCAGGTCGAACTTGTTCTTGAGGACGCGCTCTTCGAGAGCCTTGGCCTGTTTTTCGTCGACCACCGACTGGGCTTTTTCGACGAACGACAAGATGTCGCCCATGCCAAGGATCCGCCGGGCATAGCGATCGGGATGGAACGGCTGCAAAGCGTCGAGCTTTTCGCCGACGCCGACGAAGCGGATC
>JANYGY010000263.1 GCA_025362255.1 Planctomycetales bacterium | reverse complement strand
CCTTCGCGATCTGCGGGCACCTGCGCCGGTGGCCGCAGCGGCACCGGCAGCAGGCGGAAACCCCGCGGGGCCTACTTCGTCAACGTCGTCCGGTGCCGTTGCCCACGCCGCAATGGCCAGCGGACCCATTTCGACAAGAAGTGAGGCAATCGCCAAACTGAATGAAATCACCGATTTCTTCCAACGGACGGAGCCGCACAGCCCAATGGGATTCTTGTTGGCCCGCGCGGTTGCCTGGAACAGCAAAAGCTTCCAAGAAGTCATGCTCGATCTGTTGCGCAATCGCGATGATGCCCAGCGCCAAGTGTTTGACGACCTCGGCCTCAAATTGCCGCCCAAGAAATAGGCCGTTGAAGCAAGTTCTCTCCACGGCAAATGCTGCGTTTAGCCGTGGATAATGGGTGAAATGAGCCGCCTGACGTGAGCCGGCAAAATATCCTCTTGCCAAGTCGATTTCCTGTCCATAGTCCGTCGCCCCACCCAAGTACGGCTTGACGGCACTCAGCAATGAGTTCGTTTGCCAGACCTCTGGGGACCGCAACTGGGTTCAAGCCCGACCACGTTGCGCGGACGTCAGAGCTGCCTCACGGCAGATGGACGACCACGGTTCCAGGGCCAAGAGCAGCGTCATAGCTGACACGACACCACGAGTGTCGCGGGAGAATGGAATGAAAGAAAAGATCAAGATCCGTCTCGAGGCATACGATCACCGTATCCTCGATAAGGCAGCCCAAGACATCGTCGATACAGCCAAGCGCACTGGCGCTCAGGTGGCTGGTCCGGTGCCGATGCCAACTCGGATCGAGCGCTTCACAGTTCAGCGCTCTCCGCACATCGACAAGAAGTCACGCGAGCAGTTCGAGTTGCGTACTCACACTCGCGTCATCGAAATTCTTGAGCCTACGGCGAAGACCAATGATGTCTTCTCGAAGGTCGATGTTCCGTCGGGCGTCGACATCACCATCAAGCAGACGGTGAGGTAATTCCGATGCCAGTTCTCTATGGTACCAAAGTGGGCATGACCCGCATCTACGACGGTGAAGTCATCGTCCCGGTGACGGTCATCGAATGCCTCCCGAATGACATCGTCCAGGTGAAGTCCGAGACCCACGACGGCAGCGATGCCCTCAAGGTCGCGGTCGGCAACAAGCGTAAGAATGCCACCAAGCCCTTGGCTGGTGAATACAAGAAGGCGGGCGTGAGCGTCCGCGCTTTCTTGCGCGAAGTCCCCTTGGCGTCTTTCAAGGGTGAAGCCAAAGCCGGGGCCCAGATCAAGGTTGATGTCCTCGAAGTTGGTAAGCTCGTCGACGTTACGGGCCACAACAAGGGCCGTGGATTCGCCGGCGTAATGAAGCGTCATAACTTCAGTGGCCACAAAGCCACTCACGGCACCATGGGTCATCGCGCTCCTGGTGCGATCGGCTGTCGCATGGATCCGGGTCGCACCTTCAAGGGTCAGCGCATGGCCGGTCGGTGGGGCAACGAACAAGTCACGATCAAGAATTTGAAGATCGTCTCGATCGATACGGAAAAGAATCTGGTCGTCCTCAAGGGCGCCATCCCCGGCCCGAACGGTGGCCTCATCGCCATCACGCAGAACTGAGACCAGAGCCATGACCACTCCCGTCCAGATTTCCGTGTACAACGTGGAAGGCGTCAAGACCGGCGAAATCGCCGTCGACGCCAACCTCTTCGACAAAACCGTCCGCCGCGGACTGCTCAAAGAGGCGTTGATCGCCCACTTGGCCAGTCAACGTCAAGGAACCCACGCGACCAAATCGCGCGCGTTCGTCGCCGGTGGTGGTAAAAAACCATGGCGTCAAAAAGGCACCGGCCGTGCTCGCCAGGGTTCGACCCGTAGTCCGCAATGGGTTGGTGGTGGGCATGCCCACCACATCAAGCCCCGTGATTACGCGTACCAGCTCCCGGTCGGTCAACGTCGGGTCGCACTGTTGTCGTCCCTGCGCTACCGCTTGGAAAAGAACGCGATCTTCGCGGTCGAAGGGTTCGATTCCTTCAAAGAGCCGTCGACCAAGGTAGTCGCCAAGTTTCTTGGTAATGTCGGCCTCAAGGGGACATTGCTCGTGAGCGAAGGTCAGACCCAAAATCTGTACCTCTCAGCTCGCAACCTGCCCAAGGTTACGGTTGCCGAACGGCGCAATCTCAGTGCCGGTGCGGTGCTGACCCATACCAATCTGGTCTTCACCAAGGGGGCGCTCGACGCCCTGGTGAAAGATCTGCAGCAGGAAAAGGGCTGAGCCGATGGATCACTTCGCGATCATTCAGCGCCCCGTCGTCACCGAGAAGTCTGTCTATTTCAGCACCAAGCTGAACAAGGTCACCTTCCGTTGCCATCCGGACGCCAACAAGACTCAAATCAAAGAAGCGGTTGAGACCCTGTTCAAGGTCAAAGTCACCGCCATCAACACCCTCCACATGCGCCCCAAGGCGCGGCGCGTTCGCGGTGCGATCGCCGGCCAGACGGCGGCGTGGAAAAAGGCGATCGTGACCTTGGCCGATGGCCAGAAGATCGAAGGGATCTGAGATTATGGCATACCGCTCCCTCGGCTCACATTCGCCAGGCTCGCGCCAGGCAACGATTCCTGACTTCAAGGACATCACCAAGTCGGTTCCTGAAAAGACCCTCTGCGTACGCGTGAAATATCATGCAGGTCGCAATAATCAGGGTCGGATCACGGTTCGTCATAAGGGCGGTCGTCACGACCGTCTCTATCGGATGATCGACTTCAAGCGCAGCAAGATCGACGTCGCCGGCAAAGTCAGCGCGATCGAATACGATCCAAACCGCAACTGCCGTATCGCATTGGTCTTTTACGCCGATGGCGTCAAGGGCTACATTCTGGCGGCCAAGGACCTTGCGGTCGGCGCAGTCGTGCAAAGTTACAGCGCGGCTGGTGAACCAGCGGTTGGAAATGCACTCAAGCTGCGCAACATCCCTCAGGGCCTCGAAGTCCACAATGTGGAATTGGCTCCAGGTCGTGGCGGTCAGCTGGCTCGCGCTGCTGGCGCCTACGCCCGACTGATGGCCATTGATGGTGATTACGCGATTCTGGCGATGCCTTCTGGCGAATTGCGCCGGGTGCATGCGGATTGCCGTGCCACCATCGGAATCGTCGGCAACCTCGAAGCCAATCTGCGTAACTTAGGTAAGGCCGGACGTAATCGCTGGCTCGGTGTTCGGCCGACAGTCCGCGGAAACGCTCAGAATCCCATCGCCCATCCGCTCGGTGGTGGCGAAGGTCATACCAACGGCGGTCGTCAACACTGCTCGCCTTGGGGTCTGGTTGACGGCAAGAAGACCCGTACCGGTAAGAACCGCAATAACGTCTTCATCATCCGCCGTCGTGACGGCCATGCCCTGTCGAGCAAGAAGTAAGCTATGTCCCGCAGCTCTCGCAAAGGTCCGTACGTGGACATCAAGCTCTTGGCCAAGGTTGAAAAAGCCAAGGGCGCCGGCACCAAGACCCCGATCAAGACGTGGTCCCGTGCTTGCACGGTGGTTCCCGACTTCATTGGTGTGACCTTTTCCGTGCATAACGGCAAAGGATTCCATCAGGTCAACATTACCGACAATATGGTCGGCCATAAACTTGGTGAATTCGCTGTGACCCGCACGTTCCGCGGTCACGGTGGAACCAAAAAGGCAGAGGCGAAGTAAGATGGAATATCGCGCCACCGCGCGTCACGCGCGCATCTCGCCGACCAAATGTCGGCTCTCAGTCGGTTTGATACGCGGAAAGCGGGTCGAAGACGCCCTCAACCTCCTGCGCTTCCAGCCGCGCCGCGGTAGCCTCATGGTCCGCAAGACCCTTGAGAGCGCCGTCGCCAACGCTGCCGCCATCGGCGGAATCGATCCCATGGACTTGATCGTCAGCGATGCTCGCGTCGACAAAGCTATGGTCATCAAGCGCTTTCGTCCGGCCTCTAAAGGTCGGGCAGCAGGGCGAATCAAAGCCTGTTCGCACATCACCGTCGCGGTTGCGACCAGCACCGAAGCCAAGGCGTAAAGATCATGGGCCACAAGATCAATCCGCTTGGTTTCCGCATCGGTATCACCGAGCTGCACCGCTCGAACTGGTATGCCAAGGGCAAGAAGTACAGCGCCTTGGTGCTCCAGGACCACCGCATCCGGACCTTCCTCAAAGAACGGTTCATGTCGGCGGCTGTTGAGAAGATTCAGATCGATCGCAAGGCAGAGCGCGTCGTCATCACGATGCACGCCGCACGCCCTGGCGTCATCATCGGCAAGCGTGGCGCTGAGATCGAGGCTCTGACCAAGCATCTCGAGGAAATCACCACCACCGGTGTCAAGGTCAACATTCAAGAAGTTCGCAAACCTGACGTGGTCGCGCAATTGGTCGCTGAAAATGTGGCTGAGCAGCTGGTGCGCCGCGGATCCTTCCGCAGAGCGATGAAGCGCGCCGTTGAGAACGGCATGCGTGAAGGTGCCAAAGGGATGAAAATCAACATCGCTGGCCGTCTCGGGGGTGCGGAAATCGCGCGTTCTGAGCACGACAGCGCTGGAAGCGTACCCCTAAATACCCTCTCGACCCGCATTGATTACGGTTACGCCACTGCGCAGACCTCAGCCGGCATCATCGGCGTCCGTGTGTGGGTAAATCACGGCAAATACGCCGATCTCCAGGCTGTTTGAGCGCAGACGCGCTTCCTCCGCCCTGACCGATCAGACACGATAACGAGATCCTCCGATGGCCATGCTCCCCGCCCGCGTCAAATACCGCAAGCAACACACCCGTGGTCACCGCCTCGACCACGTAGCCACCGCTGGCAACAAGCTGGCTTTCGGTGATTTTGGAATTCAAGTCTTGGAAAGCGGTCCTCTGACCGCTCGCCAACTAGAAGCTGCGCGTGTTGCCGCAGGTCACTACCTCGGTCGCGTCGGCAAGGTTTGGATTCGGGTTTTCCCTCATACCCCAGTGACAAAACATCCGGCTGAAAGCCGAATGGGTTCTGGTAAGGGTGAAGTGAATTACTGGGCCGCGTTTGTCGATGCCGGTACGGTGATCTTCGAGTTCGCCGGCGTAACCGAAGGCATGGCGCGCGAGGCGATGCGTAGACAGGCATCAAAGATGCCACTCAGGTCACGGATGATCACGCGCTCGAATAGCGACGCTTGAGCAGCAGCGAGATCCCTACAGGAATTTTATGAAGAAGTCAGCCAAAGCCGACCTGCGCGCGAAAAGCGCCGACGACCTCCAGGCCCAGTCCAAGGAGCTGCGTGAGACCTTGCTGAAGGCGCGTTTCGCAAACGCCCTCGAAGGCAAGGCAAAGAGCATCCAATACCGGAATGCTCGCCGCCAGATCGCCCGCATCGCGACTCTGCTCACGCAGAAGTCGTCGGCCAGCCAGAAAGTTAACTGAACATGACTACGCAGACCGAGATCATTCCGCAAGCCGAGGGCCGTGGAAACTTGAAACGTGTGATCGGAAAAGTGTCATCTGCGAAGATGACCAAGACGCGCGTCGTAGCCGTCACCGAATTCTACCGTCATCCCAAATACGGTAAGTACATCAAGCGTACCCAGAAGTTTCACGTTCACGACGAAAAGAACGACAGCCAAGAAGGCGATAAGGTCGTCATCATCGAGACCCGTCCTCTCTCGAAGACCAAACGCTGGCGCTTGATGCAAGTGCTCGAGCGCGCTGTTTGATCCGACCGTAATTCACCCGATTTTGACTACCCGAGGTTTCCTATGATTCAGATGCAGAGCTGGCTCGACGTTGCCGATAACAGCGGCGCCAAGAAGGCCATGTGCATCAAGGTGCTCGGCGGTTCCCACCGTCGTTACGCCGAGGTCGGAGACATCATCGTAGTGGCCATCAAAAAGGCGATTCCGACGTCGGAGGTCAAGCAAAAGGCCGTGGTCAAGGGCGTCATCGTCCGCACCGCATTTCCGATCCGTCGCGACGACGGTAGCTATGTGAAGTTCGACACCAATGCCATTGTGCTGATCGATAAGGATAACAATCCCATCGGCACGCGTATCTTCGGGCCGGTGGCACGCGAACTTCGTGGCCGCAACTTCATGAAGATCATCTCTCTCGCTCCTGAAGTCGTCTAAGACGTCGACGATCACGACCAGCGAACCAGAAAAGCGAACAAGGTAGCGAATCATGCCCAGCAAGGTTAAGAAGCCCATTCCGGCCAAGACGCCCAAGCTTCACATCCGTAAGGGTGATCAAGTGGTTGTCCTCAGCGGCGACAACAAAGGCAAATCCGGGACGGTGATTAAGGTCTTCCCAGTGGACCAGCGAGCCATTGTCGATGGCGAAGCCGGTGCCTACGAAACCAAGCACGTCAAGGCTAATCCTCAGGCCAACATCGAAGGCGGTCGCATTCGCCGCTTGCGTCCAGTTCACATCAGTAAACTCGCACTCCTTGATCCGACGACCAACAAGGCCGCAACCCGCGTCAAACACGATCGCACCGAAGCTGGTGTTGTTCGTGTCGCCAAGAAGAGCGGTCACCGCTTTTCCGGCAAATAAACCTAAACCTTATCGACAACGTCGGACCCGTCCTGCAGCCCGCCTGAACCTCGACGACCGACCTACGGATCATTAGAACACATGAGCACTATTCAGAAGACCACCAAGGCAATTTACGCAGATGCCTTGCCCGAGATCATCGCCAAGCACGGCGTGACCAACAAATTGGCCGGCCCAAAGATCGACAAAATCTGTCTGAGCATGGGCGTTGGTCGTGCGGTTCAGGATGGACAGATCCTGAACGTGGTGTCTGAGCATTTGACTCAAATTGCCGGGCAAAAGAGTTCGATTACGAAGGCAAAGAAGGCAATTGCCAACTTCAAGACCCGCATCGACGTCAAACTTGGCTGCCATGTGACGTTGCGCGGCCAAAAAATGTGGTCGTTCTTGGATAAATTGGTCTTCCTGGCGGTGCCGCGAATCAAGGACTTCCGTGGTCTGTCGCCCAAGGGCTTTGATGGACGCGGAAATTACAACATGGGCCTTCGTGAGCAGGCACTCTTCCATGAAATTGTGCTCGAAAAGTTGGAGCACAATCAAGGCATGAACATCACGATCTGTTTTCGGAACAGCACCGACGACATGTCGCGAGATGTGCTCAAGGCCCTTAGCTTCCCGTTCCGCGAGAAGTAACGGTTCACTGACTTTGAACAAGATCTGAAAGATATACCATGGCCAAGAAATCTCGTGTGAACCGCAATGAGCGGGTTCTCAAGCAATGCGAAAAGTTCCGCCAGCAGCGTGAGCTGCTGAGAGCTCGCAGCAAAGATCTCAAGCTCTCACTCGAGGAGCGCATGGAAGCCCGTGCGGCACTCGGGCTGCTGCCGCCAAGCAGTTCGCCGACTCGCTACCGCAATCGCTGCGCGGTGACCGGTCGTAGCCGCGGAAATCTGCGCAAGTTCGGCATTTGCCGCAACGCGCTGCGTTTGTTTGCGCATCAGGGCGTTCTGCCCGGCGTAACCAAAGCTTCTTGGTAATTGCCCCTTAGCTTGGCCATCCGACACACGTCCGCCACAAGAGAAATGACCAGTCATGAGCTGCACTGACCCAATCGCTGATATGTTGACTGTGATCCGTAACGGACTCGCTGCGAACAAGAAATCCGTGAAAATCCCTTTCTCGACGATCAAGCAGGGCATCGCAACCGTCCTGAAGGATGAAGGATATATCTCTTCAGTGGATGTGTTGGAGACCAAGCCAGCGAAGACCCTGCAGGTCGCGTTGAAATACGGCCCCGCGGGAGAGCCCGTAATTCACGAGATCTCACGTGTCTCCACTCCTGGTCTGCGTCAGTACGCCGGACGTGGAGACCTCAAGCCCATCATTCGCGGCTTTGGCATTAGCATCGTCTCCACCTCTAAAGGCATCCTCTCCGATCGCGCCTGCCGCAAGCAGCGTCTCGGCGGCGAAGTGCTTTGCATCGTCAAGTGATCCCGGTCGACACGGACAGAAAAGGAATCAGCTCATGAGTCGTATTGGTAAGATCCCTGTTGAATTTCCAGCCGGCGTGACCGTATCGGTCGCTGGGCGGAAGCTCACCGTCAAGGGCCCCAAGGGAAGCCTTGATCTGCATCTCTTTGAAGGTGTCGGCGCGGTCGTCGAAGGTAACAAGGTCGTTGTCTCTAGGTCTTCCGAAGAGAAACAAGTTAAGGCCATGCATGGCACGACCCGGGCTTTGGTGAGGAACCTGGTCAAAGGCGTCACCGACGGTTACTCGAAGAGTCTCGAAATTGTTGGGGTTGGTTATAAGGCTGCGTTGCAAGGCAAGAAACTTGCTCTCAATGTTGGCTTCGCCAATACCATCATGGTCGAGATTCCAACCGGAGTCCTGGTTGCTGTCCCGGACGCAACGCACGTTCATGTTAGCGGTGTCGACAAGGCCCTTGTTGGCCAAGTCGCTGCTGATATCCGTGCTTCTCGTACCCCTGAGCCCTATAAGGGCAAGGGCGTTCGTTATGCTGGTGAAGTCGTGCGCAAGAAGGCCGGCAAAGCCGCTGCCGGCGCCGGCGGCGCGAAGAAATAAGCTTTAGAAAGAATATCGGTCATGGATAAGAATTCCGCCAAGCGTCAGGCAATTGCGACCAAAAAGCTTCGCATCCGTAAGAAAGTGTTTGGCACTCTCGAGCGTCCGCGTCTTTCGGTTTATCGCTCTGAAAAACACATCTACGGTCAAATCGTCAACGATATCGACGGCAAGACGCTTTTCTCGGCGAGCACGGTCGCCAAGGATATTGCGGTTGCCGTCAAGGACCTTGATCCGACCGCTGCAGCCAAGGCAGTTGGCGAGTCGATCGCGCTCAAGGCCATTGCTGGTGGTGTGACCCAGGTGGTCTTTGACCGCAATGGGCGTCAATATGGTGGTCGGCTTCAGGCATTCGCCGAAGCTGCACGCGCCAAAGGGTTGCAATTCTAATTCCCTCGCCTAGCATCTTTACCCCAATTCGTGGTTGCTGGCTGCATGCAGTCCTACGCAATCTAATCAGGACGGACTATCATTATGGTGATCAAACGTGGCGGCACCCCTGGTGCCAAGGCCGGTACTCCTGCACCTGCTGGCGAGCAAGGCGCCCGCGGTGAGCGGCGTGACCGGCGCGGGCCTCCGCAGCCTCGCGAGGCTCGCTCCAAGCTTTACACCGAGGATGTCGTTCGAATCAACCGTTGTTCCAAGGTCGTAAAAGGCGGAAAGCGCTTTAGCTTTGCAGCTTTCGTCGTTTTGGGCGATACGAAAGGTAAAGTTGGTTTCGGTAAGGGTAAGTCGAAGGAAGTTGCCTCTTCAATCGACAAGGCTGTCCGCGACGGCGAAAAAGTCGTTCGAGCATATCCGATCGTAAACGGATCGATCCCCCACGAAGTGGAAGGTCGTTATGGTTCTGCGCGTGTTCGGCTGATGCCGGCAGCAGACGGTACTGGCGTAATCGCTGGTCGTTCGGTGCGAGCGGTCCTCGAAAAGGCCGGCGTCCACAACATTCTCACCAAATGCTATGGCAATCACAACCCGGTTAATTTGATTCGCGCCACGCTCGATGCGTTGTCAAAGTTGCGGACCAAAGATCAGTATCAACAGTTGCGTGGGGTGATTCTGTGAATCTCAACGATATTCTTTCTACTGACACCGGTCGCAAGCAGCGTCGCCGTGTCGGTCGCGGACTTGGTTCTGGAATTGGTAAGACTGGTGGTCGTGGTTCCAAGGGCGCCGGATCACGTACTGGCGGTCTGACCGCTGGCCCGACGTTCGAAGGCGGCCAGTTTCCCTTTTGGAAACGACTGCCATATCGCGGCTTCACGAATTTTCATCATCAAGTCAAGTTTTTGGCGGTTGATCTCGGCCGCGCGCTGGAGCGCGTTTCTGGAGCCGAGCTCTCATTGAAGACGCTTATCGCAGCCGGTTTGGCCCATGAAGGTCAGTTGATCAAATTGGTGGGTAAAGCTGAGGTCAAGCGCAAGGTCACGGTGTCCGTACATCGGATGTCGGGACCAGCGAAGGCCGCCATCGAAGCGGCCGGCGGTAAGGTCACCGAGCTGCACGCTCCTGTTCAGGAAGGCACCTAAGAGATCTTTGATCTCTTAGGTGATGCTCGCCCGATGGCTGAACGCGATCTCGCAGAAAACCCGGTTCGGGAACTCCTTCGACGTTTCTTCATCACGTTCCTTTTGGGAGTGGTGGTTTATCGTCTAGGGGTTTACGTGCCGATTCCAGGCGTCAATGCTGACGCTCTGCGTGACCTCGTTAAGGGTACTGGCGGAGGAGATGATGCTCTTGGAGCCATCCTTCGTTATGCTGATATGTTCAATGGCGGGGCCATTGCAAATGCTTCAATATTTGGTTTAGGCATAACTCCCTATATCAGCGCCAGCATCATTCTCCAATTGCTCACTTTTAGCATTCCTTCGTTAAAGGCACTGCAAAAAGAAGGCGAAGGCGGGCGCCGTAAAATCAATCAATACACACGTTATGCCACGCTGGGGATTTGCATCGTTCAGGCAACAATCGCAGCCATCGCTCTCTCTCGTTTTTCCGCTAATAATGTTGTGCTAGTTACCTTTGATCCTAAATGGCTTTTTGTATTGCAGAGTGTTCTAGTGATAACCACTGGAAGTATGCTGACTCTGTGGATCGCTGAACAAATCACTAAATTCGGTATCGGTAACGGCGTTTCACTGATCATCATGTTCGGAATCATGGCCTACCTGCCATCTGCTTTTACAGGATTTGGAACAGATCTTGGTAAGTATCTCGGAGTAATCTTAGTTGGTCTGGCCATAATCGCTGCAATCGTTGTCGTAGTGCAGGCAGTTCGGCGGATTAATCTTGAACAGCAACGGCGGGTTCAGGGTAACAAAGTATATGGTGGGGCCCAGACCACCCTCCCGCTCAAGCTGAATCAAGCGAACGTCATCCCCGTCATTTTCGCCTCCCCGATCATGGTGGTCATCGGAGTTGCTGCGGGTAAAGTAGCGGGTCTTGATCAAGTTGTCGCGTATGGAACTCCTGGGCATCGCTACATCTTTGGCGCTTTAATCGTGGCCTTCACCTATTTTTATATAAGTATCACGTTTGATTTGATGGACCTCTCGAATCATTTTAAACAGTCAGGCTTCTTTGTTCGTGGCATCCGGCCGGGTAAAGCAACAGTTGACTATTTATCTGGCATTTTGACTCGTATCACTTTTGTGGGCGCCATCTTTCTTGCAATCATCGCGATCATGCCTGAGATGATCGGCTCATCGATTGGCTTGACCGGGCGTGGCGCGAATGTCCTTTTGGGGGGCACGGGATTGTTG
>JANYGY010000243.1 GCA_025362255.1 Planctomycetales bacterium | reverse complement strand
GGACGAGTGTAAGGGAACTGCGCCAGCGCGTAGGTGAGGCTGAGGTGCACCGCCGTCAGACAGAGGGCGAACACCGGCAAGCGGATGACATTCCGCAATACACCTACTGCCACTGGGCGTAAATCGATCCCGAAGAACATCGGCAGATTGCTAAAGAGCGAGGCGTTGATCCGCGACTGAATCCGTTTGCTCAAGCGGATCAGGGAGACCAGCACCAAAGTCAGAATCAGCAACGTGAGCACCGAATGGAGTGCACCACGCATCAAAACCTGCGGCCGCATCTGTTCGACCCGCGCCAAAAACGCCTCGCTGATTTTGGTCCGGACCTGATCCGCAGCCTGGGTCATCGTCAGACCATCCGCGCCATCGACATCTCCCGGAGAAACGCCGAACAGCGGCCGTCCAGCGATCGAGAAAATCACCCCAGTCTGACCTGAAATGGTCATCTCCTTGGCCTCGATCTCCGCGGCCATGATGTCATCAGGCAGAGCGGCGATGCGCTCAGCGGCACGGTTCGACCGCTCGTTGGCAGTCAAACCGCCAAAAGGGACACGAAAGACCATCAACGGACGATTCCACACCACCAACTCAACCGGTTCTCCGGGGCTTTCGGCATGGGCCTCGGCGGATGTCAGTGCCACCGAAGCCATCAAGACGAGAACCAATACCGAGATGAAACGGGAGCTGCTCATGTGCATGGCACGAAGCTTCGGAAAAAGCAATTCGATCGCAACTGCTCGCCCATCTTAACCGGATTCACGCAAACGTGATAACGTGATAACCTGTTAACCTGGTAACTATTCCGCTTCAATTACGTGGAGCTGAGACTCAGCTACCTCGCATGGCGGATTACCAAAACGACGAGCCGAATCACTTCCACCTATTTCACTCTCAAGCGGGCGTCACGTATCCGTGTTCATCCCACAGGTCCTGCCAGGTTTGACCGTCCTTCCACAGAAACACCTGGCCTTTGATCAGGCGGCAATTGCGGTCGATGCCAGCGATTGCTGCCATGTCTGCGGAGGTGAGACGAGCCGTGACAACGGCTTGCAGATTGGCGAGATACTTGGACCGATGCACCGAGAATGGAATCGCCACTTGGCCGCGCTGCACGGCCCAGGCGAGACACACCTGGGCCGCATGGATGCCGAGGCGCTCGGCGATCGCGACGATCACGGGATCCTCGAGATCAACACTGTCATCAGCAGTGCGATCACGCTCGGGCCGTGACGGAGAACCCAGGGGGGAATAGCCGATCGGGATGATGCCGTTGGCGGTGACGAAATCAAAAAGCCCCGGTTGCTGAAAATGCGGATGCAATTCCATCTCATTCGCCGCTGGGGGGATAGTCGCATCACGCAGGAGCAGCTTCAACTTTGGGATGGTCATGTTGGAACAACCGATGTGACGGACCAGGCCACGTTTGACCAAACCCTCCAATTGCCGCCAGATCGCCATGTAGGCATCGTGGATGTATGGCTTGGCCTCTACACTTCGCGCAGTGACCGTGCAGCCTTTGGAATGATGATTGGGGAATGGCCAGTGAATCAAATACAGGTCGAGGTACTCAAGCCCGAGGTCGCGCAGCGACCGTTCGAAAGCAGGAATGACATCCGCCGGCGCGTGCATGTCGTTCCACAGTTTCGAGGTGATCCACAGGTCTTCGCGGCGCACGCCGGTTGCCATGGCCGCCCGCAGTGCCTGACCGATTTCCGGCTCGTTGCCGTAAATCGCTGCGCAGTCGATGTGCCGGTAGCCCTGGGCAATCGCGTCACTCACCGCCGAGGCCACATCTTGCGCAGTGTATCGGTCTGACCCGAACGTGCCGAGGCCAATGGCAGGCATGCGGTCGCCATTCGCGAGTGACCGATAGGGGACGGCAGATGGGTCTACACCCATTGATGACAATGAAGACATGTTACTTGACCTCCTCATCGAAGACTACCGCGACTTTACCACATCGACCGCTCGCCATCAAAGAATAGGCGTCGGTCGCCTTTGCGAGTGGGAATCGATGAGTGATCAGTTGGTCGGGATGGATTCCCCAACGGGCGATGCGTTCGACCAGTTCTTCCATGCGCCAAATGGTCGTGACCCAGGATCCATAAATCGTCTTCTGGTCATGGATCATGTCTTCTGACGGATTGAACGAGACGGTGCCGCCTTCACCCAGGAAGCAGATTTTACCCCACTTGCGCGTCGCTTGGATGCAGGTGAGCCGGGCCTGGTGATGCGCTGAACAATCAACCGCCCGCTCAACGCCAGCTTGATTGGTGAGTTGACGGATCTCATCGACATTGTTCGGCCCTGACGGCAAGAGATCGGTGAATAGCTCAAGCCCCTGCGCGAGAGAGAGCCGCTCAGGGGAAACATCGATGCCGATGATTTTCTTGGCGCCCATCGCTTTACTCAGCATTGCCGTCGCCAATCCCACGGGGCCAAGGCCGGTGACCAGGACCGCGTCGTTGCCTGAAATGCCGATCTTTTCCAGACCCTCATAGACCGTCCCAAAACCGCAGGCGATCTGCGCTCCGTCGGAATATGACAAGCTCGGCGGCAGCAGGACTAAATCCTTTTCCTCGGCCAGGACATATTCAGCCATCCCACCATTCCGCTGCCAGCCGTAGGCCCGGCGGTAGCTGCTCGTGCACGAGATCATGTAACCGCGACGACAATCGTTGCACACTCCACAACCGGAAATGTGATAGATCACGACGCGGTCGCCTTCACGGAAACGACGACATCCCGGACCACTCGCAACGATCTGACCTGCTGGCTCATGTCCCGCGATCATTCCTGTTTGATAGCCTTCCGGTCCTTTCCCAAGATGCTGATGATAGATGCAGCGGATATCAGAGCCGCAAATGGTGGAGCTCTTGACCCGGATCAGGACTTCTCCGTGGCCCGGGACGGGAACCTGGAAATTCCGCAACACCACCGAACTATTGCCGGGCAGGGTCGCGCCAGTCATCGTTGCAGGTATGGAATTGGACATGGCGGACTCCTGTGAGGGTATCTTTTTTTGGCCTATTCCTTTTCTACACTAAAAAATGCTCGGAAAAAATAGCTAGATTTTACCTCTTAATGTCTATTTTTGGCTTTTATGCCCACGAGAGCCGCAGGCCCACGTATTTCCCGCACAGCATCAACCGTGAGCGTGGTCGGTCCTCCCACCAGCGACCCTGATCCGTCGCCTCCGTTCATTTCGCGAGGGGTCGAAACAGGCGATTACTATCTGTTCGATCTTAAGCCCGATATGGATGCGGACCTGACCGTGGTCTGCGGCGGTCGTGAACGATGTGGCGAAGGATATGTCGTCGACCGTTCAACTTTTCCATTTTTATCAATCGAGTTTGTCGCCGCTGGAGCCGGTGATGTCCGCCTGCAAGGCACCGTCCAGCCATTACGTGCCGGCAGTCTGTTTGTATATGCGCCAGGTTTAGCCCATCGCATCACGGCTGAATCGCAGGCACCGATGACCAAATATTTTGTCGACTTCGTGGGCACCAGGGCCCGCGCCTTGTTTGCAGCCCTGCCGCTTGGACGAGTGCTTGAAGTAGATGATCCCCTGCGCATCCAATCACTCTTTGAGGAGTTGCAGCGTGCCGGTCATAGTCAGCGGCCGTCAGCGCGGCGCATCTGCGCCTTGCTGGTCGAAGTCCTGCTGTTGCATGCAGCAGAATTTACCGGGCCCGCGGAGACCACTGATTCCAGGTCCTGGGCGACGTACGTACGCTGCCGACGCCACATCGAAACCCATGCCGAGACATTACGCTCGCTTGCCGAAGTAGCGGGAATGTGCGCTGTCAGTGAAGCCTATCTGTGCCGCATATTCCGCCGCTATCACCGACTTTCCCCGTATCGATTCCTGATCAACTGCCGCATGAGCCACGCAGCCTCGCTGCTCGTCCTGCCCGCCTTGCTGGTGAAGGACGTAGC
>JANYGY010000222.1 GCA_025362255.1 Planctomycetales bacterium | reverse complement strand
CAGAGGTCATGTGGGGGTATAGCTCAGTTGGTAGAGCGGTTCGTTCGCAATGAACAGGTCAGGAGTTCGAATCTCCTTATCTCCACCAGAAAAAGCCTCCCGGTACGACCCAAGCGTACCGGGATTTTTTTTTCGGCTGTGCCTCCGCTGTTGACGACGGCAGGCACCTCCCTACAAGTTCCGCCCGCGCTTCGCATGACATTCCTCGGTAGCTCAGCGGTAGAGCAGTTGACTGTTAATCAATTGGTCGGAGGTCCGAATCCTCCCCGGGGAGCCATAGACAAAACCACGGTGAAAGCCGTGGTTTTGCTTTTTTCAGCGGTGTTTTTACAAATCGCACGAAGAGCCAGGGTCCCAAGTTGGGTCCCAAATCATGTCGGCTGGATGGCCTCGGACTCCCCCTCGGCAGGCTCCTCGGGGACCCGACCCAGCTTGAGGACGTTGATGTCGGGGTCGTAGGTCAGGAGGTGGGCGTAGACCTGCTCCGTTATCCGGCTGTCAGCGTGCCCTAGCCAGCGGGCTACCTTGAAGACCGGCACGCCCTTCCCCAGCATGAAGGAGGCGAAGGTGTGGCGCATGTCGTGAAAGCGGATCTTGGTGACGCCGGCCGCCTTCGTCACGCGCTGGAACAGCTTCTGCGCCTCGTAGCGGTAGATCCAGCGTCCTCGCTTCTCCCGGGCCCCCCGCACCACAAACCCGGTCGTCAGGCGGTGTCGGAGGAGGATGGCCTGGAGTTCGTCGCTGATCGGGATGAACCGGGTCTTGCCGCTCTTGGTCATGCCTTCGTCGGTGCTGCGGACGCAGGCCACAGGCTCCCCGCCATCTAAGGTGAGGTCCTGCCACTGCATGCGGTCGACCTCGCCCCGGCGGAGGCCGAGGTGCAGCGCGAGAGCGAAGATGAGCAGGGCATCATCGGGTTCGCGCTCGTCAGTCTCGGCGGCAGCCAGCACCTTGGTGACCTCCATGGGCGACCACCACTTCGTCTCAGCTTTGATGGCCTTGAGCGGCTTGACCCCCCGATGAGGAGCCTCCTTCATGAAGCCCGAGGACACGCCATAATTGAGGCAGACTTTGAGTGCCCGAAAGAACGAGTTCACCGACATCGGCTTCATCGTGTCGTTCATCCGCTGCATCCCAATGCGGATCATGTCTGGCGAGAGTCCGGTTAGTAACGTCGATGCTGGAATCCACTTCTTCCAGCGTTCAAGGCGGACCTTGTAACCTTTCAGCGTTCCATCCCGAACCTGCCCCCGGTGCATGACCAGGAACTGGGCAATCAGCGCACCGAAAGTCGTTGGGGCAGAAGCTTGAATCGCTATCCCTTTGGCGTGCAGTTGCACAAGAGCGGGGTCATCCGCTCCCAGTTCAAGGCGATCTTCCCAACGTGTTACCAATTCACAGCGGAACTGCTCAAGTGCGGCAACGGTAGTGACCGGCTGGTTGGGATGGCTGATCTCATCCCGGGCCATGCCGTCAGGCTGTGCAGAGATAGCCCGTTTTGGCAACATCCACTGCACAGCCTGCATGGGCCCATATAGTCGAAGGCGATAACATTTCTTGTCGTTCCTGTAACGCGATGACACCCGGACGCTTCCGTGCGGGGTCTCGACGTCACTCGCTTTGAGTGATCCGATGCGTGACATGGATTTATCCAGTAATTTCTGAGAGTCGTGACTCCGTAGGTGCGTTATGGCCGCGCATCCACCCATCGATCTCCGATGCGCGGAAACGCAAATGTCTGCGTGTATGCTGGCCGTGAACAGGGAGGCCCTGCTGCATCCAGCGATACAGGGTCGGGCGAGTAATACCGAGAATACTCAGCGTTTGTGCAGTGCTGAGATAGGGCTCGGATACGGTGATGTGGCAGGATTTGCTGACAGACTTGGAGAGGGATTTGGCAGGCACGATGTACTCGCAGACAAAATAACCACGACGTCTGCCGCGTCGTGTCGAAGATTTGCGCACACCGGCAACACACCGGCATGAACGCGGTGAGTACAGTGAGTACAGTTGGCTTTTGTGAGTACGGCGGGGTCTGAGAAACAGACCGGTAAATCAAGTACAGGAAGTAATGTAAGTACAGGGCTCAGCAGGCAGGTGCTAAGGTCAATAACTTATACCATTTCCCGGTGTATCGCCAAGCGCCATCTTCTATCAAAGTTTATAGAGTTGTTTCAAGGCCTACGCCGAGCCAGCCATGCCAGCAGCGCGGTCAGCGCAACCAGCAGGCCCTCGATCCAGGGTAGCCGACACGGATCTTTATTATTTTTCGCCATGTGTGACGCCTCCCACTTGTGTAGTGGCCGCGCAATGTCGGCGTTTCTTATTCCCAAAGTGTGACGCTAACGAAACGAGCACGTTTACCGGGTGAGCAGCACTCTGGGAAATTACCGGCGCTACCGATGGTCGTTCCTGAGTTGTTGATGGATGGTCAAAGCGGTTCATCGAAACAGTTCCG
>JANYGY010000203.1 GCA_025362255.1 Planctomycetales bacterium | reverse complement strand
CATGGGCGGCTCGCCCATGGTTCGCTCGCCCCTGGGCGGGCCGCCCATGCCACGGAAGACAGGCCACTGGCCTCGGTCACTTGTTGCGGATAGGCGTCGTGGTCAAGCCGTCGCGGCGGGTGGCGGGCACTCCCGCGGTGGGCAGCGTCGCGACGGGGAATCCGCCCTGGGTCTGAGCCGAAGCGAGCGCCGAGCTGGCGGCGCTGCTCGACAGGCCCGGGGCTTCAATGCGGGCGGCCTTCGCCAGGTCTTCACTCAGCCGGCCGACCGCTTTGTGCAGGTCTGCCACCAGTTCACGTTCGCGCAGCACCGCCGCTTGGGCGGCGGCAAGTTCGATCTGGGCGCGGGCTAGGCGTTTGTCCAAAGTGTCAGCAGTGGCTTGGCTGTCGGTGAGCTGGGCAGCACCGCGGTCGAGCTCGGCGCGCGCCTGCACATAGCGTGAGCGGTAGCTATTCGCGTCGGTGACTGCCCACGTCGCGAACAAGGCGAGGATCACGGTCGCGGCAACCGCCGCGAACAACGGCATTTGCGCCGGTGCCCGCGCCATCGCCGGGGCTCGCCCCGGCTGGGCGTTGCGCGCAATCGTGGCGCTGCCCGGTTGCCTGGAGTGGACAGCGTTCGTTCCCGAGCGATCGATGGTCGCGGTGCCCGGAGCCATCCGCCTCACGCTGGCAGTGCCGGGCGAAGGGGCGGAAGCGGCAGCAAAAGTCGGCGAAAGCGCGCGATTTTCTGCGAAGCCGATCATGCCGGGCGCGTAGCTGCGTGTTCCCGTTGCGGTTCCGCGATCGTCCGCGAACAGCTCATGCGCGTGGACCTGCAAGTCCGCGACGAAGGGCGCTTGTTGGACGTAGGGCGAGGCGGCTGGCTGGGGCCGACGGACCGTCGCCGTGGTGGTCGACACCAGGGGCCGCGCAACGCGACTGGTCGTCACCGGATTGCCCGCAGCGTCGATGCGTTGCGGCTGCGGATCGCGTGGCACCGGCACGATCGTCGGTTTGACATCAGGAAGAGCGGCGCCGTGAACTTGGCAATACGGACAGACGATGGTTTGTCCGACATGCCGCGAGGCGACCCGCGAGCGCCCATTGCACGATGCACAGCGAAATGAGAAGTAGGTCGTCTGGTCCATGCGGGCACGATAGTAACAAAGTTTCGCTGACCAGCGCAAAAAAGTGCTGCAGAGTGCATTATTGAGCGTTCCGTGCGCGCATTCATGCCGTCTTCAATCAACCCAACTGCGGTTCAGCTCCGGTTAGTTCGACGTTCAGCTCGACCAGGAAAGCACGCAGCCAGGCATGGCGACGAGCGGCCTCCACGCGGGCTTCCGGCAATTGCATTCCCCCGACCAGGCGGAGCAATTTCGCATGCAGGTGATCGACCACCTGGGTTCGATCATCAAGCTCACGACCGCTTAGAGCGAGCGGATCCGTGGGATGATACAAGCGTCCCGGGTGCTCGGGCCGCGACATGAATTGGCCGCACGCGGCGGTCCTCAGCAGACCGATGGCGCCGATGGCATCCAGGCGGTCAGCGTCCTGTAAGACGACGCCGAGGGCATTGGTCGGGGCCAGGCCGCGCGACCAAGAAGAGGTGCGCACGGCTTCGGCGATCTCGGCTATTTCCGCCGGGAAATACCCCGCCGCCGCAAGCACTGCGGGCGCCGCGGCGGCCGAACGCTCGCCGCCCTGGTCGCGATCAACCGCGTTTTTGGGCACAAATACCAAATCATGGACCAGGGCGGTGGCGCCGGCGAGATCGGGATCAGCCCCGGCGCTTGGCGCGAGTCGCATCGCCCATTGATGAACGCGGCGCAGGTGTTCAACGTCATGGGCGAGTTCACCGGCCGGCAGCCGGGCGATGACCAGCGGCCACAAAGCCGCATGCCGCGCGCACGCAGATTCGTTCTTCACGACGATTTTTTTAACCGCTGATAAACAGATGAGCAGAACGCTTACTCAAGCGGAACCCATTTGGCCGAGGAATACCCGCCGCCGCCTTTGGTCGTCGGTCCGGCAAGCAGGCGCGCAAAATCCTCAAAGGCCCCGCGATCAATGCCGAATTGTCCATTGGCATACCCAAAGACGAACTGCAAGCCGCCATTCTCGGGTTCGCGCACGCCGAAATAGGGCTTCCAACCTTTTGCCGCATTTTGCTGCATGACCCCGTTGAGGCGGTCGGCTTCGGCCTGCCACTGCTTTTTCGCCTGATCGTTGAAGGAGGGCACGGACTTCAGCACGTAGAGCGAATCGCCCAGACGTTTGCCCTGCGCGTTGGCTTCGGCGTCGAGCAGTTTGCCTTCGGGAGGTTTCTCCACCGCTCGTTCGGCGCCGACCGGCGCGGCCTCGCCGCGCGGATTGCGCGTCCCGAGATAATAAAAACCCGCCATCATGGTGAACAGCAACAGCGCAACGGTGATCGCCAACGGCACCGGAACTTGCATGGTTCCGCGCGGATATTCGGGGGTTCCCGCAAGAAACGGTGCGGGCACCGGCCGTTGCGGTCCGCCGTCGCCGGGTGGCGAGCCGGGAAACGCTGCGGGCCGGTTGCTCGGGCTGTTGGTGGAGCTGGAGAGCAGGGATCCGAGACCCTGATTGGTCTGCAACGGACGCGGCGCGATGCTGCTCAACGGCCGGGCACCCGCGGGAATGCCTCCCGCAGTGCCCGGTGGAGCCGACCCAGACGGCGCCCCGCCACCCTGTTCGGTGATGCGCCGCTGCACCTGCTGCAAGGTCGCGTATACCTGATCGGTCGTGCGCCGGCGGAACATCATGTAACGTATGATCTGGTCGTTGCCTCGCCAGCAAGCGTGGGCACGACCAAGCGATGGACGCCGCTGCCTGGACCCTGCCGCCGTCATTCGCCCCCGGTCCACCCGTGGCGGTGGCCGCCGCTCATCCGGGGTCGTCGTCGATTTCTGCTCCCGTCGTGATGTGGTCCACCGCGGGGTTGCCGGTGGTGCTGCCGTTAGCGGTGTTGTCGCCTGCCGGGTTGGCCGACCTGGCCGCCAACAGTGAGCTGCTGAGCCGTGACCAACGCGTGGCGGCGCTGCTCGCCGTGGATCGCCGGGCCGAGGCATTCGCGTTGGCTCGTGCGGAATTGCGCCCGCTGGGCGCCGCCGGCCGGTTGGAGCTGGAGCTCGCGGCGTGGGCCGCAGGCGAACAAGCCAGGCTCGGTCTGCCGGCCTCGCGTGGTCCGGTGCTGGTGATCGGCGACGATGCCCGCGGCACAGTTGCCGGCGAGGTGCGCCGGGCTCTTGATGACGTCCGCACCCTGATGGGGGCGTTGCCGTGGCCGCGCTGGGCAGGGCCCCTGGTCATTTTCGTCGATGGTGATGAACGTGGGATTCCCGCTGCGGGCGTCGTCCGCCCGGCCTTGCCGCTGCTGCGGATGCAACGGGAGATCGATGGCAAGGCGGTCGACCTCCGGGCGTCCGCTGCTGCGATGATCGCACGCCTGGCGCTCGACCTGAGTGTTCCGCCCGCGAGCGGTTGGCCCCCGTGGTTGCGCGCGGGCGTCAGCGAGGTCGCCCGCGCCCGGGCCGCCGGCGAAGGCCCCAGTCCCCGCCTGATGCGTGAGCGGCGGGTGGCTGCCGGTCCGCAGGTCATCCGGTCGCTGGTGACCGCCACCGACGACCATCCTGACCACGAGCTGTGCGGCGCCCTGGTCCAGCCCTTGGTGGCCGCCGAGCGTTCCGAACGGTTGATCAGCCTGCTCGATCTGCTGCGCCAAGGGGCCAGCAGCGAAGGGGCGGTGCGGATCGCCTTTGGCCTGACCCCCGAGTCGTGGTGAGATGGCGCACTCGCAGGGCAATCGCAACGTTGATTTCGGTAATTGCACACAATCCCCCTACGTTGCTGGTTGACCATTGCACAGCATGAGGTTGCCGACTACTTTTCAGACGTTCATGCAGCCATTTCATCGTTCGTGTAAGCACACGATCGCTCTGGAGCTGAGACTGCTGACTTGACCGCCTGAGGAGCATCCATGGCCCTGTCCCGATCCGTCCAGCTTTCTGTTTCCGCGACTTGCGTCGCCACGCTCCTCGGACTTGCGGTGAGCGGGGTCCGCGCCGAAGAAGAAGGCGTAGCCGCCAAGCCGTACACCTACGGCGAGCTTCGGTTCGGCTACGTCAGCGCGCCGGGTCCTGATGTCCGCCAAGTAAACAGCGATAGTTCCACAGGGCTGACGCCCTACAGTTACAACGGTGGCGACAGCCGTGGTTTCCGTGTCGGGGTCACGTACCTGTCGGGTACCGTCCCTCCCCAAAGCCTGCTCGCGAATGTGTGGGGCGCCCAGGTATCACTCGGGTCGTATTCGATCGGGAATCAAAGCGTCACCACCAGAGTCATCCAGCCGATGGTCGACCTCTATTACGGCTGGCAGTATGGCATCATGGAAACGCAGACCCTGCGCGGATTCGGCGAATTTCTGCCCTACGTCGGCGTCGGCGGCAGCCACGTCAAACTCGAAGAGAAGGCCCGCCTGGGCTACGCCGTGGAAACCGGTCTCCGGTTCGGCGCCTACCTTACCGAACACACCTGGACGGCCGGCCTGACGACGAGCTACGTCCTCGGGTTCTCCAAGATCAAAGGTGACCAGCAAAGCCTGGAACTGACGACCAATGGCTTCACCTTCGGCGGGGAATTCGGTTTCCGTTTCTGACCTCTGCTCTGCGATCTCTGTGACCCGCGGAACTGGAGGTCGCGGAGGCTCGCGGAGGGAGAGATGGAGAGATGAGGCGAAGACAGAAATGTAATTCGAGTAGTCCCGGGGCGTACAGATCGCCTCGGGATTTTTCGTTTCACGTGTTCCCACGTTTTTCGGGTGGCGGTCTTCAGCTACATGAGCAAAAACCGCAGATGTAGCCCAGCTGCAAGGCGCACGATGCGATGGAATGGCAGCGCCATTTCGAGCCTCGTGCAACGCCGCAGATGGGCTGCAGCTGCGGTTTTTGATTTATCGGGGGAGGGGTGGGCCGCTGCGAAACGTCGCAGAAATTGCGGTCGCGCCGGTGCTCAGGTTTTGCATGACGGTGGGCACGCTGGGATCGCTCAGCAGCACGTCGCCTTGCAGGCTGATGACGAAACTCCACGGCGTCGCGTCGAGTTCGAGATGCCATCCGACTGGTGGGTGGAGGGTTCTGATCTCGCCACCGTCTGCGCGGGAGAGCGAGACGCCTGCGGAGTTGACGGTGATCGATCCGCTGGCCCAGGTGAGCATCACGTTGCCTTGGTTGGCGGGTAAAACCGTCAGATTCAAATTCCATCGTGGCGCTGCGGGCAGCGGCAGGTTGGCGCTCTGTTGTGCGGAGAGCGGTGCTCCCGGCCCCGCCGGAAAGGCCGGCAGCTCGCTGGTGGTGCAGGGAATGTCGACCGCGCCGATGCGGCACGTGCGTTCTGGAATGACGTGGTCGGCGCCATCCACCACGTGGCCGATGACCACCGCCAAACAGCTGCGGCCGCCGCCGACCTCGACGACCATGGCGGCCCCTGCCGACGCCCGCGCGCGGGCGTCGGGCAGGCCCAAAGCCCAGCCTTTGCCGGTCTCGCTCACCGTGATCGTCGCCATCCCGCCAAGCATCGCCGCGCCCTCGATCTGCGGGATGACCGTGCCTGGGCCGACCAGCTCAAGGCGCGTGCCGTCGGGCCAGCGCATGGCGACCCGGGCACCGTCGGCGACGCTCACCGGCTGGCTGTCGAGTGCGTCGCCCGGGCCCATCGCGTTGCCGGCGATAGCGACCCGACCGCTGACTTTTTCGATCACCGCAAGCGGCATGGGCCGGGGGCGCAGAGCGAACACGCCAAGACCGAGGACGAGGGCAAGGACCCCGGCCGTGAGCCAGCGCCACGCGGTAGGGCGCGGCGTGATGGTGACGGTCGGACCAGCGAGTGGCGCCAGTCCCGCGCGTCCCAGGCCCAGCCGCCGCATGAACCGCGCGGTGATGCTGGCCGCGGGTCCGCCGGTAAGGTGGCCGTCCTGCGTGCTGCCATCGGCGATGCGTTGGCGGACGGTGTCCTGCATCGCGGTCGACCGTTCGGCGCGCAAATCAGTCACTGTTTGCAAAGTTCGCCAGGCGCTGCGCGCGGCGTCTCTGCCCGAGTTCGCATCGGCGAGATATCCGTGCAATTCGCGCAGCTCATCGTCGGCGAGTTCGTTGAGCGCGAAGCCGGTGACGAGTTCGTTGATCCGCGCTTCGCGCTCGGCCGCGACGGCATGCGGATCCGATTGAGCGCCCGAACCGGTCATGACGTCTGACCTTCTAGGCGGCGCTCGCAGCATTCGCGCAGCCGCCGTTGCAGCCGCGACAGCCGCTGACGGCAGGCCTCGGGCTTGATGCCCAACTCATCGGCGGCGACCTCGCTCGGCAGTCCTCGGCCATGCACCAGATCGATCAGCTGGCGATGGTCTTCGCCCAGTTCACTCAGGCAGATGCGCAGGGCTCCGAGGCGTGCGCCGTCGGCCGCCGGCTCTTCTCGTTCGGGCAAATGGCGCAGCAATTCTTGGCGCACCACGTCCTTCAGGTGACGACGGTCGCGGTCTTGCCGGCGGTGATGATCCATCAGTTGACTGCGGGCGATGGTCAGCAACCACGCCCGCGGACTGGTACCCGGCCGATACTGCGCGCGCTTGGCCCACGCGCGAGCGAAGGCGTCTTGGGCGAGTTCATCCGCGAGGTCAGGGTCGCCGGTTTCGCGCAGCAACGTGGCGCGCAGCAGGTGATGGCTGGCTTCGACGACCAGGGCGAAGGCCTCTTGATCACCGGTATCCCGCGCACGGGTCATCCAGACATCAAGGTCATCGCTCATGCGGATGGTGATGGTCGGCCCACGTGTTGCCTGACGCAAGCTGAGGCAGTCTCAGCCGCGCCCGGGCGCTGTCTGCGACAGCCTGCCCGGTGATCGTCAGCCCGTCTTGCCCCGCTGGTCCCCCGGGGTCTGATCAGTCTTTACAAGGTGCATCCCATGCGCGTCTCCCGCCTGTTGGTCCTCGTTCCGTCGCTCGTCGTCGCCTGCCAGCTGGCCGGAGCCGAATCGGGAACCCAACTGGTCGACCGCGTGGTCCCAACGTATGGCGTGCGCTATTCCGTGCCTTTCCGGTTGCCCAGCCGGGTCGAGACGGAAGTCACCCAGGCCCACGCCTATGCCGCCGGACTCAACACCAAATTGCTGACCGTGGGGGCCGGATCGGCCGAGATGCTGACCATCGCGCGCTGGCAAGGCGACCTCGACAAGCTCGCCGCCGAACTGATCCCCGGCCCATCGACGTTCGAGCGTCAGCAGCTCGATGGCGTGACCGCTGAACTTGAGCGGGCCAGCGATAGCCTGGCTATGCTGACCGCGACCGTGCCGCCGGCGGCACCGAAAACCGAATCGATGGCCCCGGCGCAAGCCTCGCCAACGGTCACCGCGCCCGAATCCGCCCCCGCAGAGCCGGCGGTCGTCGCGCCTGTTCCCACTACGCCTGAGGCCCCAGCTGAACCGGTTGACGTGCCTGTAGTGGTCGCCCCGGCCCCCGAAGTCCCAGTCGTCGAGACTCCGCCGGCGCCGGTTCCCGAAGCACCGGCGATGCCCGTCCCGATCGTCGAGACTCCGGCTGAAGCACCGGCGCCAGAAGTCGCGCCTGCGCCCGAGGTGGCACCGGTGCCGGAAGCGCCCCCTGCTGAAGTACCCATGACTGCTCCGGAAGCTGCGCCAGAAGCTGCGCCCGCACCAGAAGCAGCGCCCGCACCAGAAGCAGCGCCGGTTCCCGAGGAAACGACGCCCGCACCAGCTCATGAGACTGAAGCCGCCCCCGCGGCGGAAACTCCTGCGCCTGAGGCCATGGCTCCTGCTCCGGAAGCGCCGGCAGACGCACCATCTGAAGCACCAGCGGCCGAAACCCCGGCACCTGAGGCCATGGCTCCTGCGCCGGAAACTCCCGCAGCTGACGCTCCCGCTGAAGCGCCCGCCGTGGCCCCAGCGGCCCCAGCGGCCGAAGCGCCAGCTCCTGAAGCTCCCGCTGCCGACACTCCCAGCGAAAGCCCAGCCCCCGAGCCGGTGCCCGCTGAGACTCCCGTTCCCTGATCGGTTGGCGCCTGCCGGAGTCGGTCATTCCTCGTCAGTGACCGCACCTAGGCTCAACGTCTATGGCACGAGTCGTGGTCGGCATGAGTGGCGGGGTGGATTCCAGTCTGTCGGCGGCGTTGGTGCGCGAGGCCGGTCACGAAGTCGTCGGCATCACCCTGAAGCTATGGCCGTGCGCTGAAGTCGACGGCGGCTTTGTGCGCGACGATGCGTGCTGTTCACCGACCGAGACGATGGATGCGCGGGCGGTGGCGCTGCGTACCGGCGTCAAACATTATGTCGTCGATCACGAAGCGGAATTTCGGCGCGGGGTGGTCGCGAATTTCCTCGATGGATATCGCCGTGGGGAAATCCCCAATCCCTGTGTGCGGTGCAATGAGACGGTGAAATTCGGCAGTTTGTGGGACCACGCGCAGCAGCTCGGCGCTGAACGCGTCGCCACTGGGCATTATGCGCGGGTCGCCCAGGCCTTTGATCGCCACTTGCTGCGCTGTGCGGTCGACCGGGTGAAGGATCAGACGTACTTCCTCTTTTCGCTGACCCAAGAGCAGCTCGCGCACGCTGAATTTCCGGTTGGCCATCTGACCAAAGAGGCGGTCCGCGAACAATCGCGCGCCCGGGGCCTGAGCACCGCCGATAAGCATGAAAGCCAAGACATCTGCTTCATCGGGTCCGATGGCATCAGTGCTTTTCTCCGTCGCGAAATTCCTGAGGCGTTCTCTCCTGGTGAGGTCCGCCTAGCCGCTGATGGTCGGCGGTTGGGCGAGCACCTCGGCCTGGGTGCGTTCACCATCGGCCAGCGAAAAGGCCTGGGCATCGCCTGGCATGAGACCTTGTTCGTCGTGGATCTGGATCCTGCGACCAACACCGTCTGGCTGGGTCCGCGCGAGGCGCTGCTGGTCAGCGAATTGCCGCTACGCGATTGCACCTGGCATGTGCACCCACCGACTGCCAACGGTCTCGCCTGCAAGGTTCGCCTGCGCCATCGCGGAGTGCCGGTGCCCGCGATCATCGTCAGCCGCCCCGGCCTCGGCCGCGAGGGCAAACCCAACGCCGTCGTGCGCTTCGCCACGCCCCAGCAACGCCCAAGCGCCGGCCAAGCCTGCGTCGCCTACGACGACGCCATCGAGCACTGCCTGGGCGGCGGCTGGATCGACTCCAAAAGCTCGGCGTTGCCCGGTATTTAAACCTGAAAAACGCGATTGGATCAGCTTTTTGAGACGTAACCCGATATTCATCGACTAAATCTCAAAATTGCTTCTCACCCAGATGGTGCGCTGAAAAGCGCAGGTGTGGTCTAGCTGCAAGGCGCACGGCGCGATGGAATGGCTCACGCCATTTCGAGTGTCGTGCAACGCCGCACGCCGCAGGCGGGCCGCAACTGCGGTTTTCGGGTTAAAATGACTGCCCTTCCGCTGCGTCGGGAGCTGCGGGTTTTGCCCTACGCGCGCGGATGGGCCAGGCGGTAGACTTCGCGCAGGGCGTCGATCGTCAGGTGGGTGTAGATCTGGGTCGTGTTCAGGCTGGCGTGGCCGAGGAGTTCCTGCACCGCGCGGATGTCGGCGCCGGCTTGCAGCAGGTGGGTGGCGAAGCTGTGACGCAGGGTGTGCGGATGGGTTTTGCTCGACAGTCCGGCGATCTGCAGCCAGTGCTGTAAAATGCGGCGCACGTCACGGTCAGCCAGGCGTGTGCCGCGCAGGCTGAGAAAGGTGCCACGGCTCTCGGCGTTGCGCACCACCGCCGGCGTGCGGCCGTGCGCCGCATCGCGCACAAGCCGGTAATCTTCTAGCGCGCGCACCGCCGGCAGGCCCAAGGGCGACAGCCGTTCCTTGCGGCCTTTGCCGCGCACCCGCACCACGCCGCCGATGAGGTCGTAGTGCTGATCATCGCTGCCGACCAGTTCGCCAACGCGCATGCCGGTCGAATACAGCACTTCGAGGAGCGCCCGATCGCGGGTTTCGCGCTGGCCGGTTCCGGCAGGCGCGAGGAGCAGCGCCTCGATCTCGCCGGTCTCTAAATAGTGCGGCAATTTCCGGCTGACCCGCGGCGCGCGTAGGAGCGCCGCCGGATTCGCCCCGAGGCGTTCGGTGGTCGCCAGCCAGCGGCCGAACGAGCGCAGGCAGGCGACCAGGCGCGCCAAGCTGGCGGGCTGCAAACCGGTGTGCGCCTTGTCGGCAACAAAGCCGCGAAAGGTGTCGTGTTCGAGACCGCCGATGCTGGTCGTCGGGCCGAGGCGCTCGCTGAACTCACCCAGCTCGCGCCGGTAGGCGCGCACCGTGTGCGTGCTCGCCTGCTGAGCATCCGTCAATTGGCGGAGGTACGCCTCGATCGCATCGCTCAGCAATTCCATGAGCTCTCGGCTAGGCCGTCAGGGGATGCTCGTAACCGCGCAGCGTCAGCGGCACGCGCCGGCCGAGGTCATCCTCCATCGTGTGCGCGGTTTCCGGGGTCAGCCAACCGACCACCGCGACACGCGCGGCAAACGGCCAGGACAACTGGAAATGCGGCCAGTGCTCGGCGCTGATTGCCGCCAGCAGCTCAAAATCCTCGCCATCGCAGCATGCCGACCGCGCACCATCGGGGCCGCTGACATCGGCATGGATCGGCACCTGATTGGGCAGCAGCAGACAGCCGCAGCCAGAGGCTTCGGCCAGGCGCGGGGCGTCGCTGGCCAAGCCATCGGACAGATCCATCGCCGCGTGCACGTAGGGGCTGGCCGCGAGCCACGCGCCTTCAGCGAAACGCGGCTCGGGTCGCAGATGCCGGCCACTGGCCAAGCTGCCCCCGAGCGGGCCGGTGACGATCAGCAGATCGCCCGCGGCGGCACCGTCGCGATGAAGGAGCCGACTGCCGGCTGCCTCGCCCCAGACGGTAACGCTGATCGTCAACTGCTGGCCGCCCGTGGTATCGCCACCCAGCAACGGACAGCCGTGACGGGTGAGTTCCGCGAGCAGGCCGTCCATCACCTGCACGCCATTCCAGCGCCCGGGCAAGGACAGCGACACCACCGCGCCGACGGGCTTGGCTCCGGTCGCGGCAAGATCCGACAGCGCCGCACCGGCAGCCTTGCGCCCGACCAGCAGCGGATCGTCACCGGCGAGGAAGTGCACGCCTTCGACGATCGTATCAACGCTCAGGCAGGTGCGCCCAGCGGGCGTCCACTCGCAGCAATCGTCGCCGATCCCGCGCATGCCCGCGGGGACGACGGCGTGCGCCCGGATGGCGCGGATCAGGTCGTTCTCGCGCATCGGTTTTTCCTTAGACCCTTTTTTCATGCACTTTTTTCATGCACTTTTTTCATGCACTGTGGGGTCAGACCTTGGCGGCCAGAAGCGCTTTGCGCGCCGCGATCGACTGCCGCAGTTCGGCGATCCGGTTGGTGTATTCGCGGATCCGCTGCGGCGCCGCCGGGTAAACCGGATGGTACAGATCATTCGCCGCGGAGAGCGAGGCGCGCAGATCCTCGTACAGCGATTCGAGGAGGGGATCGGAGTCGATGATGGAGGCCATGGCCCAGCGTGACGAGCTTTTTGTCCCGATGAAGCAAGCGCAATGAAGCAACTTAAATGAAACGGGGCCGCCGACTTTCTAAAACGCAAACGGCTGCTGTTCACCATCGGCAAGGGTCAGCACTTCGACGCCCTGCTCGGTGACCAGGATGGTGTGCTCATATTGCGCGCTGCGCTTTTTGTCAGCGGTCACCGCGGTCCATGAGTCAGACCACGAATCGTGTTTCCAGGTGCCTTGATTGATCATCGGCTCGACCGTGAAGGTCATCCCTGGGCGACAGATGAAGGTTGCCGCCGGGTCGTAATAATGCGGCACCTGCGGGTCCATGTGGAACATCTCGCCAATGCCGTGGCCGACGAAGGCGCGGACCACGCCGTAGCCGTGCAGGTGCGCGTGGCTTTCAATCGCCCGGCCGATGTCGCGGATCAGCGAGCCGGGCTTGATCGTCCCGATGCCCAGCATCAGACAGGCGCGGGTGATCGCCATGAGCTTGGCGCTGGCTTCGTCGATCGCCCCGACGGCGACGGTGGCCGAACAATCGCCATGCATGCCGTCGAGATAGATCGTCACGTCGACGTTGACGATGTCGCCCGGCAGCAGCACCCGGGAATCGGGGATGCCATGGCAGATGACTTCATTGACCGAGGTGCAGACGCTTTTTGGAAAGCCGTGATAATTCAGGGTCGACGGATATCCGCCGCGTTTGATGTAGCCCTCATGCGCCAGGCCATCGAGTTCATCGGTGGTCATGCCGGGGCGCACCGCGGCGCACACCTCGTCGAGCACTTCCCGCGCCGCGCGGCAGGCCTTGCGCATGCGCGCCAGCTGCTCGGGGCCTTTGATCAGATTCTTGTGCCGGGCGCCCTGCGGCTTGCCCGAAAATGAATAATCGGGTTTGACGATGTGCGCCGGAACCGAGCGCCACGGTGCGATCTTTCCCGGACGCACCGGCGCAAAGCCAAGCGGCGCCGCTGGCGTTGCCGGCGCTTCGGCGTCAAGACCTTGAAGCTGCCGCAGCAGATCCCGGCCTTGATGGCATTTCTTATATTTTTTGCCCGAATCGCACCAGCACGGGTCGTTCGGGTTGGTCTTGGGTGGCGCGTTGCGCATAAGGGGCGGGCGAGAATCTAACGCCTCGGCATTTTTGCTCCAGGGATACCCTCACCATGCTCGACCATCCTGACGCTTCTGCGCGCACGCCGATCCACACGCCCGCCGCGCCGGCCGCGATCGGCCCGTATAACCAAGCCATCAGCCATGGCGGTTTGTTGTGGTGCTCGGGCCAGCTTGGGCTCGATCCCGCCACCGGTGCATTGGTGGCGCCGGATACCGCCGCGCAGACCCGGCAGGCGTTGGCCAACCTCGACGCGGTCTGCCGGGCAGCGGGCACCCGGCTTCATCAGGCCCTGCGCTGCACGGTGTTCCTCGTCGACATGGCTGATTTCGCGACGGTCAACGCGATCTATGAACAGCATTTCACCGCGCCATTTCCCGCCCGGGTGACGGTCGCCGTGGCCGCCCTGCCGCGCGGTGGACGAATCGAGATCGAGGCCGTGGTCGCGCTTATTTGCGCATGAAATACATGATCAGGATCCCGGCGACGAGGACCAGCGAGCCGAGATATTTGAGGATCCGGCCCGGATCAGCGGCGGCGGTCAGCAGCGACACCTGACGCCCGGTCGGGGTACCCTGCTCATCGAGCTCAGGGGTGTAGGCGGTCTGATACAAGGTCACCCCGTTGTGGGTCAGCGGCTCATTCATGGTGATCAGGTGCTGGCTCGGCGCGCCGCTGACCGGCTTGATCGTGACGGTGCTGGAAT
>JANYGY010000182.1 GCA_025362255.1 Planctomycetales bacterium | reverse complement strand
GGGGGGCAGCCCATGTGCGAGACGAGACCCGCACATGGGCGAGCCGCCCATGTTACTTTAAAATAACGTGGCATGGGCGGCAGCCCATGGTTGTGCGGTGAGGAGGCATCTGCGCGAGCCGCCCATGTCACCTCAGATGGGCGCTCAATCAGCGATGAGCGGCGAGCCTCGGGCAGGCTACAGATTATTTGCCCTGATAGAGCCGGGCGGCGAGAATTTCGGGCAGGCCGACGTTGCGGATCTTGGTCGCGGCGGCGTCGATGTCGTATTCGAGGCGGTTGATCGCGACCGTCGAGGTCGCGGAGTCGAAAACCGCGAAGGAGGCTTTGTTGTTCTCGTCACGCGGTTGGCCGACGGAGCCAGCGTTGACGATCATCGCCAGGTCTGGATCCACCGGCATCTCGGGGTCGAGCGTGTAGGTGATCGGATCGGTGTCGAAGAAGCCGACCGGGACGTGGCTGTGGCCGAGGAAACCGAGGCGCGAGCCCATTTTCTTCAACGCTTCAAAACTTTGCTGGGCGTCGAACACGGTCTGGATGTAATTGAAGGCTTCGGGCTGATGGAACGTGCCGTGGGCCACTGCGCAATGCTCATAGGTGATGGTCAGCGGCAGATTGGCGAGCCATTCCTTCTGATCAGGATTCAACTGCTCGCGCGTCCATAGGGCCGCAGCTTTGGCATAGGCGTTGAACATGTCGATCGACAGCTTGCCGACGGCGGCCCAATCATGGTTGCCGGCGATCACATCGCATTTCAGTTCGCGGATCATTTCCAGGCATTGCACGGGCTCCGCGCCATAACCGACCACATCGCCGAGACAGATGATCTTGTCGATCTGCTGCTCCTTGATGGAGTTGAGGATGACCGTGAGAGCCTCGGTGTTGCCATGAATATCACCGAGCAAGGCGTAGCGCACGGTCAGAACTCCTGGGGACGCTTAAGGGATATCCTGCCGCTGGAACAAAGAGAGTCCCACCAGCAAGGATCCTGCGGCGAACAGGATCGTGTAAAGGGCGGCAGATGCTACGTACGACCAAGAAACCGACTGTGCGGTGAGTTGGATCGCATCGTCGACATTAAACAGGGCCAGGGCGGGGATCACCACGGCGCCCATCAGCTTGACTCCGGCGAGCAGATGGCCGACTACGAACACCCCGAAGCAGATCAGGATGTTCGCGACCAGGGCCAAGCGCAGGGCGAGCACCGCGGCGACGCAGGCCATGACGCCTCCGTGCAGAAAGCCAAGCGCATGGGCGACGAGTACCGGTTGCCAAGGGACGTGCAGCGCATCGGAGGCGGCATGGCTGGAGAAGGAATCTTCGAAACTACTGCGTCCGCCAAGCCACAGCAGCGCGGCGTGGAAGGCCACCAGCACCAAGCCCGAAGCAACCACCGTCAGCCAGATGCCGAGGGCTTTGCCGACGAGGTAGGTGCCACGACCAAGCGGTTTGGCGAACAGGGTCAGGGCGGTGCGACTGGCCAATTCATCATGGATGCTTTGACTGACACCGACGACGGCGAGGAACAGCCCGTTGATCACTGCCACCGCGACCCCGGCGGTGGCGAGCATGCGCAGGCGGTCCTCGGGTTCGAAATTGAACATCCCGAAGAGATAGCTCATGCCGAGCAAGCCGAGGGACACCACCGTCATCAGCCAGGTGACGGGTTGACGCACTGAATCGGCGACCGTCATTCGGGTGAGTGCGAGCAGGGCCATGAGCCGGCCATTGAATCGCCGCCGGGCTCAGGGTCAAAGGTTGGTGTCGGGCCGTGCGGCGCTGGGCAGAACTAGTTAATCCGAGGTACACTGGGGCGTGGATTGCACCCTCACCGTGTCTGCTGATGGCTTGTCGGCATTGCTGCATCTGCCGCCCGGCGCGCAGCTCGCTTTGGCTGGGCTTAAAGACCTGCTGACCGCGCATCATGTGCATGCGGGGCTCGAAACCGGAGCCTTGCTGGCGGCGACGCGTCCGGCCACGGTCGAACGGACGCTGGTGGTCGCCCGTGGGCGATCGCCCGTCGCCGGGGCCAACGGCCGGGTCGAGTTGCTGGTCAAGGAACCGACCGAGGTCTATGGCGACGGCACGGTCGATCTGCATGAGATGCACCACTTCCGCGAGATCTATCACGGCACGCCGGTCGCCCGGTTGCTGCCGGCCTGTCCGGGCGTACCGGGGTTCGATGTGCATGGCGTGGTGCTGCCGGCCAAGGCCGGAACTCCGGCGGAGTTCGGCAGTCTGCTGGGGCCGGGGAATCTGATCGACGAACATGATCCGACCCTTGCCCGGGCGGCTGACAGCGGGATCTATCAACGCTTCACCCGCGGGGGCACGTCGTTCATCCAGATCCTCCACGAAGTCACCGTCCCCGGGGACATCGATCTCACGATCGGGAACATCAGCAGCCGCTATCCCGTGTTCGTCCAGGGCGATGTGCACGCGACGTTTTCGCTGAAAAGCCAGCAGGCGATCACGATCAAAGGCTCGGTCGAGGACGCGCGCATCTCTGCCCGCGGCGACCTCACCGTGCAAGGTGGAATCCTGCGCGGCCGGACCCAGGTCAAATCCCGCGGCGATATCAGGGCCCGACATATTGAATCGCGCGCGGTGAAGGCCCGGCATGTGCACGCCGACCTGACGATCCATTTTTCATCGATCCGCGCTACCGGCGACGTCACCGCCAAGGATATCATCGGCGGAGAGGTCCTGGCAGCGGGCAGCGTGACCTGCGATGTCCTGGGCGACCCCGATGGTCAGCCAACCATCATCCAGGTTGGCGTCGATCCCGGGGCGCAGGATCTGATGACCTGGGCTCGCGAGCGTCACGCGCATCTCGCTGACGAATGCGCGGTGCTGCGTGAACGCTGCCAACTGCTCGCCCACCGGGTGCAGACGCGCATCTCGGCCGGTGACGATCACGTCAGTGAAGACCACGCGCTGCGTCAGGCGGTCGACGACCACGCGGAACTGCAGGCCACCGCGTTGCGTTGTCAGAACATCCTCGCCTCGCAGGCGGATCAGCTCGCCCACGCCAGCGCCCTGGTAGCCGCAGCCCGCATCACCGTCAAACGTCAGATCAATCCGGGTGTTATCCTGCGCATCGGCGCCGAGATCGAGCTGGCGATCACCGAGGTGCGTCCCGGTGGATTCTTCTACCGCACCGACGATCGCATCTGGGACGGGTGACCACTGTGCTTCAGCGCGGAATCAGCGCGGAGTCAGCAGGGGGCGACTGCCACTGCTTTCCTGGATGGCGCGTTCGAACACCGGTTTCCAGGCGTCCCACACCGTTGGCAAGGTGCTGAAGGCAATCGCCACGCCCTGACCGTTGTCGGTGGTCAGATAGAGCCATTCCTCCCACCGTTGATTGCCGCTGACGAATCTGAAATGCAGTCGGCTCCAGTTGCGGGTGCCGACCTGATGGGTGAAATCCCAATCCAGCAGATCGAACTCATAAGCCAGGCGCTGCAGATCACTGAGTGAGCGCTGGGTGAAACCGGCCGGTCCTTCGCCGTCGCGAAGGCTGGCGACGGCGATCGCCAGGCCGGCATCGCGTCCGGGTTTCGCCAGGCGGATGACCGTGCCATCGGCGGGCACCACAGTTGTCCAATCGGCCGGCACCGCGAGCACCAGACTGGTGCCGGGGATGGCCAGCGGACGCACGTCGGCTGCAGCTGACCACCCGGCGCTGGAAGCCAGAAGTGCGGTCGCTGAAATAATCGCGCGCCTGACTACGAAAAATAAGGACTGCTGAATCATCGGCGTTTACCGACCAATTGGCGGTAATACGTGGCGGTCAGGTGATTGCTCGGCGCCACCACATAAGCCGCACACAAGGTGCGATAGACTTCACCGCGGGTGATCTTGACCTTGTGCGTCGGATCGAGCAGCCGCGGATCGCGCTCGGCCAGGGCCAGGGTGCGCACCGCAAAATACAGCGGCGTGAGGCAGAACAGGCGGATGCGATATTGGCTGCGTGGCAGCGCGGTGCAGTACGCCAATGCATCGTTGAGGTGGCCCTTGGCCTTGGCGATCAGGGTGTCCATGACGATGCGCGCCAAGCGCGCCTGGGCCGGATCGAGCAACTCCTCAGGCGTGACCCCGACCAGCGAGCACAATTGCGAGGGCACGAAGCTCCACCCGCGTTGACGATCGTCGGCAACGTCCTTGATGATGTTGGTCAGCTGCAGGCCCAGGCCGAAGCTCGTCGACAGGGCCTTGAGCCGATCGTAATGCTTGGGCGTGACCCGCGCCGAATGCAGACGAAATAATTCAGTAAGCAGATGGCCGACGGTGCCGGCGACGAAATAACAATAATGATCCAGTTCCTCGACCGAGTTCAGCGACACCAGCCGCTCTGGATGTGCGGCGCTGTGGATGCGGGCGAAACGCGCCATGCCATGGCACATCTCCTGCACCCACGGTCTGATCGCAGCTCCTGCAGCGGGGCCCAGCGCGGCAAATTCGGCGAGCGTCGCATGCGCCTCGCGCGCGAGCAGTTCATCGGCTATTCCTGGCATCGCGAACGCGGCGGTGAGCGGCCGCAAATCAGTCGCCGGATCGTCGAGCGCATGCGCGAACAGCGCGAGCAGGATTTCCTTGTCGGCGACAGGCAGCTCGGCGGTGTCCTCAATGGTGTCCGCGATGCGGCACAACAGGTAGGCGATCAACACCTGATGATCGAGCGGCGGCGGCAGCAGCCGGATGCACGCGGCAAAGGTCCGACTGACCAGCGGTAGCATCCGCTGGCAGAATGCGCGATTGCCGATCTCGCTCGGCAACGGCGGCATGATGGGGATGTGGCGCGGCATATCAGCGCGACAACGAGGTCTTGGCCGAGGGGGTGCTATCGCCCAGATCACTGCCGCCGGCGGCCAGCGTGAAGCCGATCGAGATCCGCCGATCCGAGATCTCACCCGTTTCATCGCGGACGAATTCGTAACCGAGGAACAGATCGCCATCGACCATCCGGCGGGTCACTTCGATGAGCCACGAATCAACCGCCGCACCCTCGGGGCGCAGGGTCACCGCTCCATCGACCCGATAGCGATTGGCAAACAACGCCACCCCGGGGGTATGCGACCAGGAGCGCGATTCCGGGATCAGGGTCGAACTTTCGGTCAACGACATGAACTGCGCCACGCGCCAAGCCGCAGCGGTGTTGAAGATGGTCCATTGCCGAGGCCGCGCGTCATAGGTGAAGCTGGCGTTGAGGCGCAGCGGCTGCCACGGCGAGCCATCGACGGTGCCCGAGATGTCGGCGAGGCGTTGCGGGCTGAGCTGCGATGTCCCGGTATCATCGACATACATGCGCTCTTTCTCGCGCATCGCCCAGCGGCTGACGATGGTCGCGTGGAACAGCGTGCGATCGGCGACCAGGTTGGTGTCGAAGCCGGCGACCCAATAGCGCGCATCTTCTTCGAAACTTTCGCGGCCATCACCGAAGCCGTACACCGGCAGCTCCTCACCCGCGCCTGGGCCGATGAGCTGCACGCCGATGCGTGGCACCAGCGTATGCGACATCCCATCCAGGTCGGCGCTCAAGCGCAGCTTGATCCCCGCATCGGTGAAGAACGCCCGGCGCGCCGCATCGTCTTGCGCAACCCCTGCGATCTCACCGCTGGCATAGCGCGTTTCCTTTACGCCCGCGGTGGCGTCGCTGCCGATCCCGCCCGGAAACCATTCGCCGGCAGTGGCATAGACACGTGAAGTCAGGCGGGTGGCGCAGGTGCCCACGTGGACCTGATGCAGATCTTCAACCCAAGTATCACCGGCGACGTGCAGGGGGCCGACCACCCGCAAGGGATGGATCTGCGCCTGCACGCCGAACCAGCGCTCGGTGGTCAGCTGCGTCGGATTGATCCGACGTTCGGTGTCGACCGTCGCGGTCACGCCCGGCAGACCATAGGCCAACGTCGCCCCTTGGCGCGGCAGCGGATCATGTTCGAGCCGCGTCGGCAGATAATCCTGGAGAAACCGGTAGTCCGGCGGCGTGCCGGGGACATCGCCATCGGGAATGCTGGTGAATCGCCCGGCCACCGCGCCGGATCCGAGATTGGCGTAATGGCCGGCATCGAAGGCCTCAGCCCGACGTGATTGCAGCTCGGTGCCCTCGCTGTCGGCGCCTTCGGTGCCACTTGCACTGGGGTCGTTGCCGCGCACACGCTCGCGAGGCATCACGAACCATTCGGCGTCGCCTCGGCCAAAACGCTCGTGGCTCCAGTAGGGCCTCAGGCCAAAGCCCCAGCCGGCGCGACTGTTGTCGTCGATCCGGGCATCGACTCCAGGATGCCAGCCCGCGATCTCGGGCAGGTCCGAGCCGATCCAGAATCGGCCATAGGTGCCTTGCCGGCGCGAATAGCCGCCACGCACCCGGGTCCACGGATAATTCAGGCTGAAATCACGATAGAGATACGGCAACCACAGCACCGGAAGATGGACGAGGGTGCCGGTGGGTGAGACCAGCGCGATGCCCTCGACGTGGCTGCGGGCTTCGGCCGGGTCCTCACCAGGCTTCGGCTGGCGCAGGGTGACGACGGCTTTCGGGGCGTTGAAGCCGATGATCCCACCATGACCGAAATCGAGTTCGACGCCGTAAAACGTCAACGCCTCATCAGCCATCGCCACCCGATCGGCGCGAATGCGGATGGTGCGTTCGGCAGTGGTGATGAGCGCTTCGATGTCCCAGGCATCGCCCCGCACGCCGCGGAAATCGGTCGCCTCGCGATGGCCAGGCGGCAGATGCAGGCCCAGCCGCGCCGCGCTGATGCGGACTCCGGGCTGGCGATAGACGACCTGACCGGTGGCGAACAGATCACCGCGTTGCAGGTCATATCGTGCGGCGTCGGCAACGATCTGCCGCTCGCCGATACGCGCCACTAAACCCCGGGTGGCCAAGGCGACGCCATCGGAATCGAGCTGGTCGAGACCGATGAGGCTGAAGCTGGTGGCAGGGCCCGCAGGAGGAGGCGCCACGGATGCAGGCGTTTGAGCGACTTCCGAGGCAGCAGGGAGAGCCTCGCGGGTTCCGGGGACCGGCTCGGTTTCGGCGGAAAATGCGGCCGCAGCAAAACCAGGGCCGATGAGCATCAGCCGGAGCAGCGTCACTGTCACGTTCACGCTCAGGGACAACGGTCGCGGATGCGAACCCGAGGGCCGCCAGCAGGTGTGCTTCACCACGTTCAGCTCAGCACATTTCTGCTTACCGGATTCAGCAAGCCGTCAGGCCTGTGGATACTGGGTAAGGTCGCCGGGGCGGAGGGTGCCCTTCAGCTCGCGAGCCTTGAGGTCCCGCGCCACCGCGCGCGCCAGGGGCCCCAGGCGGCGACCGAGCACGGTGATGAAATAGCTGCGTTCGTCACTGTTGGCGCCCGTCCCCGGAATCGCCGCCGGAGTCACCGACGGCGCGGCGGCCAAGGGCGTTGGCATCTTGGGTTGGACGAAGACCGGCGGTGGGTTGCGCGGCAGGGGCAGAGGCAGAGTAGCAACGGTCGAATCGAGATCGGTCGGCGTCGGCTCAGCGGAGATGGTGACGGGCTTCACCTGATTGGCCGAAGAACCCAACGAGGATTCAGAGCTGCGCCGCGCACGTGGCTCGCGGTTCTGCGGTTTGAGGGTGGCGGCGGTGGTGCCCCTTGCCGCGGAAGATTCCTCGGCGGCCAAGGCCTCTTTAGGGACGACCGACGAGTGGTCTGCGGTCACCTTGAACACCGGCGCCGTCGCGGGGCGCAGGGTTTCGCTGCTGCTGCGCTTGTCGCTCGGGGGTGGCACGGGCACTGGGGTCGGATGCAACGGTGAAAGCGCCTTGTTGGCGCGCGGCGTATGCGCTCCGGCATTGAATTCATCGCTGTGATAATTGGTGTCGTTGCCTGTCCCGGAATTCTTAGATGCTAATTTCTCTTCAGGGTTTTCCACCTGCAGAGGGGCCGGCGGGGTGATGGCATCACCGTTTTGCGGGATCAACTGCCCGATCGTCAATCCGGTCTGCCCGATCTCGATCGTCGACCCGGTCACCAGCGCCGCGGTGCCGACCATGGTGTCGCCATTCAGGCGGCAGCCGTTGGTCGAACACAGGTCGATCAGGCGCCACTCGCCTTCCTGGAATTCGATCGCCGCATGCTTGCGGCTCAGCTTCAGATCAAGGATCCGGACCTCGCAAGCCGAACCCCGACCGAGGTGATAACGCCGCCCCGGCTTGAGATGGTACGTGTCGATATCGCCATCAGGCCGACGATGTTGCAGCTCCAGAATCATGGCTTGCGACGGTAGCTCCTGGCCCGACCCCGGGCAAGCCGTGCCCCGGCCCCGGGTCGCGACCTAGCCCGGCGTGTATCAGCCCAACATCTCGCGCCCCCCCTCCAGCTGACCGCTCGAAGGTCACTCCAGCCGGGTGGGCGTCATGTCGATTCGGTAGAGCAGGGTCATGCCGAAACCGACCCCGCGCGGGCGAAGAATCAGGTCCAGGCCATCACCGTTCATCGTCCCCGGCGAATCGGTCCAGCTCACTTCCGCCCCAACCCACCAGCGACGCTGCACCGCGTACTGTACACGGCCGCGCAGACCCAGGGTCGTCCAATGGCCTTTGGCCGAGGCCGAAGCGTAGCCCTCGGTGGCCGCCCGCGAAAAGCGTTCGAAGCCAAGGCCAGCCACGCCAAGCAGGAGGAACTGCCAGCGATCGTGAGGCGACCAGCCGACGCCTGGTTCGAGTTCAAAGCCAGCCCTGGTGTCCACCGAGCCACTGCCCACATCCAATCGGCGCAGCACCAATTCACCGCCGATGATCGGCCCGATCGAACTGCCGCGAGGACTAAACGACTTGGCCAAGCCGACGCGCAAGCCAAGGTTAGTACTGGCGATGTCGGTGCCGTCGACCGTCGTGGTCCCATTGTCGATGCGATAGGCGTACCCCCTGGGCGCCGATTCAAGGGCGGCGGTCGCATCGCAGATCACGAATTCAGCGGCTGTTAAATGGGCCGCCACCGGCATCAGCCCAAGAATTAGCAGGCTTAAACGAGTAAGACGGAAAAAAGTGCACTGGCTCATGGGGCCATCACGGATGGATCACGACGCGCAACCCGACATTGGGATGCCCGAGCGAGATCGGCAGGTCGCTGCGGTTGGCGAATCGTGCAGATCCCGCCGTGTCGGCGAACGATCCGCCGCGCACCTGCCCGACTAGGTCATCGGCGCGCACGCTGGTCAGCTCCCAGGCGTTGCCTTGAACATCATACAATCCCCACGCATTGGCGTCACGTTGGGCCACCGCGTGAAGGCCGCTGCCCGCGGTTTGATTTTCGATCACCCACGCATGTGCATTGCGCGCAGCGACATCGGTCGGCTCGAATGCACTTGAACCGCCCATCCCAGCACGGGCGCAGTCCTCCCATTCGTCGGCAGACGGCACGGCGAACTCCACGCCCAAGCGGATCGACGCGGCAGTCAGCACGGTCACCGCGCGTTGGTAGCTCATCCCCGTGGCGGGCAGCGCAGCCCCGGCAGTCACCGTGGGAAAGACGCTCCATGGCGCATCGCCCGCAAGCACCTGCCACTGGCTTTGGGTCAGCTCGGTGATCGCCACGAAGTATCCCCTGACATCCACGGTGCGTTGCGGCATTTCATCGCTGTCGGCCAACGGGGTCCCGGCTGGCGAGCCGACCGTCGATGCATGCGCTGGCACGCGGCGAAGGGTGAGCAGATGATCCGCATCGGCTCCCCCGGGCGCAGCATTGGCCGGCACGCTGGAAACAAAACGCTGCTCGCCGCTGCGCAAGTCGACCACCAACCATTGCGAATCCTGACGTGCCACGTCGTCGGAAAAGGTCGTACCAGCAGAGCATCCGGCGAGCATCAGGGCCGCCGCGGCGACTCCGGCTGAAAGAAAAGTGGCCATTGAAACGAATACGTGCCGCACGGTGGAGATTCGATCAGTCATGTCAGTTGCTCCCACTCGGCGTGCTGCCGATGACAAGCGCCACCGGCAATATGCCATTGGCCGTGGCCGAGATCGCCACCGGATTCACCAAGACCGTGAAGCGGTAAAAAGGAGTCGGGGTCGAGGTGGTTTCAGAATAATGGATCTGCAGCGTTCCGGTCGCCGGATCGATGGCGGTTCCAGGAGGGGGCGAACCGCCCAGGGCATACTGCAACTGGTCGGCACCCAAGGCGTTGCCCAGCTGGTCGCGCACGCGCAGGCGCTGATCAAGATCGATGTGCCAGTTTCCCGCAGTGCCGTTTGCCACCAGGCCCATCGGCGCATCCGAGACAAAAGACAACGTCGCATCGCCATCGCCGGTCACCGCGATGGTCACGGAGGTATCGGCAAAGCCGCTGGTGACGCCTCCGGCCGAGACGTTGGCGGCGCGCACGCGAAACACCCCGCCGGTGGCTCCGGTCGCTCCCGCCGCCCCGGACCAGGTCCACGTCCACGGTACCAGATAATGCCAGCCGTCGCCGTCCTGGGTGACCACCGCTTGACCCAGGCTCAAGCCATTGGCGGCATCAAGTGAGGTGAAGGAGACGTTGCGGGGATCGACCGGCGACCCGATGCCGGAATCGGGATCGACGCAGGCCAGGGTACCGCTGACGGTCTGGGCGGTCGCCATCACCACGCGCGCTGCAGCGCCCCATACCGGCGCATCAGGGATTCCAATCCAGGTCAACGGTACCGAGATGAAAGAACTCGACGCTCCTCTACGCGCCACGAAGCCAACGAACAGCGGACGTGATATCCCAGGACCCTCGGCCATGATGCGACTGGTACTGCTGAATTGCAGATGCTGCACCAAGTCGAGCACCACGTTGGCGGGCTGAAGGGCGTCTGGCAGCCCGACCATGTCGGTGAAATCAATCGCCAGCGGTTTGCCCAACCCGTCATACCCAGAGACCACCGTTCCGATGAGCACTGAACCCACCGACAAGCTGGGGCCGGTGATGGTCACCACTCCGCCTCCGGCGAATGACAAGACATCGTGCGTATCCAGACCGGAGACGCCCAAGGCAGCGCTGCTGACGCCGTTCACCACCAACCGCCAATTGCCGAAACTGGTGGCCGATTGCGCCCACGACAGCCCGCCGCCCATTGCGAGATTCACGCCCGAACCTTCGTTGTAGGTACTGGCGATCGGCGTGAGAGGCAACGCGAACCGCGGAATGGCGGCTTCGATGATGGTCAGGTTTATTCGCGTCAACGGTGACGAGCGACGGAATTTCGGGATGACCCCGACCAGCACTCCGCCATCAGTCACGTGGCAGATGAACGAGTCGCTGGTCGCTGAATTGGTGGTCAGAGGTGCGTATTCCAGGGTCAGGCATTCCAGTCCCTGCGCGGTGCCATTTGCCAGGAGCAGGAAATTGCTGAGCGGAAAAATGTCACCGACCACAACCGGGACGCTGCTGCCCGAGCGCACCAGGGTGCCGGCAGTGGGTAGAGCATCGATCACCAGCTGGCCGAGAAGGTCAGCATGATCATCAATTGCCGACATTACCTCATGATTGAGGAGTAGACGATTGCCGCGCTGGACGCTGGGCAGCGAGGGCACAGCGCTCAGCACCGGCGGAGTATTGGTGTGCGCCAGATCAATGACCCGTGCGTAAGGGGGGTCGATGGACGGCGGGAATGAAATCTCAACCGTGGGCGTGTCAGTTCGCCGAGCATAGCTGCGGTCTTTGTTGCTGAACATGATCGTGCGCACCACCTGGGTAATCATGTCGGTATCGACATGTGCCACCGGCGCCCCAACGGTGACACCTGGAATCTGAAATCTGATGACGACCCGATGCCGCGAGCCATTGTCATCAGTGATGCTCAGGCTGGCGATAGGTGCCGGGGCAAGAATTCCGGCAGTGGCAGTGGGTTCCGGCCACAACGCGATAAAGTTCCGATCATTGCCGGTGATCGTCAACTGTGAGAGCGGATCGGCAGAGATGCTTAACTCATCATTGCCATTGGTGCTGAGGGTCAGATCAACCTGCGCCGTCAATCCGTCATTGAGAAGGAATCCAGCATTGAACACATCGGGATCGCTGACCGAAAAACCCGGATCATCACCCACTCGCAAACTGACATTCGGATCGGCCAACGTGGTGCCGTCATTCCATCCGCTGATCACTGGCGGCTCATCGACGTCTTTCACTTCTAGCGTGACGTACGTCGTGACTGGCGATAAATTGCCATCTTTCAGTGACAATCTCACGCGCAAGGTGACCAGGCCAGTGAGGGCATTGAAATGCGGGGTCCGGCGCAGGGCTTCGTAATCAAAAACGATTCCGGTGGCCACCAACAGGGACCCATTTAGCGAATTGATCGTGAATCCGTCTTTATCGTCGAGGCCACCATCGGCTGCCGGAATCAACGACCAATCATAGTGATTCGTCCCCGTTGCGTCCGGATCACCAAGAGCAGTGCAGGTGACGATCGTTCCGCTGGAGTTCTCGTTCAGGAATGGTGAGGCTCCTGCTGAAATTCCCGTCGGCGCCTCGTTGACATCGGTGACTTCAATCCAGACATCCTTGATGATTGCCGGCAGGGTGCCATCAACCAATTGATAATAGACCCGGGCAAAGATTTGGGAGGTGGTGGAATTACGCCGATGGATCGCATCGTTATTCAGCGTCTCATAATCAAATGGCGTGGTGACCGTAATCTGCCCCGTCCCGCGATCGATCGTGAAATGGCTATTGTCATCGATTCCGTTTGGCGGCGCAACCAATGACCATGCATAACTATTACGCGAGGGTGTATCTGGATCTCCACTCACGATATTGGTGGCGACAACTCCAATGGCATTTTCAGTGATCGCCTGGACGCCTGCAACGGCGACACCGCTCGGAGGTTCGTTGGCATCCAGGACTTCAATCCAGACCTCCCGTGTAATTGATGGCAGAGCGCCATCGGACAACCGCACGAAAGTGCGCGCAAATACCTTGCCAGGGATGCCATGGCGACGATCAGCAGGATCAGCGACGAGCGTTTCGTAATCGAATGCAGTAGAGACGGACAGTTCCCCCGTCCCGTGATCGATCGCAAAATGGTTAGAGTCATCAATCCCGGTTGGTGGCGCCTCAATTGCCCAGTAATAATTGTTTTGCCTGGGCTCATCCGGATCGCCAGTACTGGTACACGTGGCGACAGGAACCGTGTCATTTTCGGTAATCGCTTGAGTGCCAGAGGGCGATATCCCGGTCGGGGGTTCGTTGACGTCCTTGACCTCAATCCACACTTCCTGCGCGATCGCTGGAAG
>JANYGY010000087.1 GCA_025362255.1 Planctomycetales bacterium | reverse complement strand
CGCCGGGCTGCCCACCGCCGACCAGCTGTCGATGGCCTACACCGGGCCGACCGAAATTGTCGCCAGCAGCGTGGACTCTTCCGTGCCGACCGAGCTGACCTTCAGCGTCACCAATCATGGGACCACTCCGATCGGTCATCTTTTCGGCTCGGTCCAGGTCGACAAATTCAGCCCGCTGTGGGAAGACGAACTGCTGTTCGGTTCGGTCGCGCCGGGGCAGACAATCACCGGCACGCTGCGCTATCACGTGCCTCCACGGGCCTATTCAGGCGAAGAACGCTTCACCATCGATCTGCGCAGTGATCTCGCCGATGCACCCCTGGCCAGCCTGCCGGTGACGGTCGCGGTGCGCGCGCAGCCCCGCCCCCATCTGGCATTCACTTGGCAACTCGAAGACCCGGCCGAACTGAAGCCCGGGGTCCCGGCGTTTCTCACCGTGACGTTCAGCAACGATGGCGCCGGACCGATGTCGGCGCCGATCGCGCGAGTGTTCAAATCCGATGATGCCTTCGTTCAGCTTGGCGACACCCGCTTTGAATACGGGTCGGCCAATGGCGGCAGGGTCGAGGCGGTCAATCCAGCCGCTTCACCGGTCCAAGCCAAGTCCAACGCAACCCGGCCGAATCTGGCACCAGGAGGCAGCTGGACGATCAAGGTCCCGGTGACCATCGCCCAGACCGTCAAAGGCCAGACCTTCGCGGCCGACCACATCACCTTGCAATTGTCCTGCCAGGAAACATTCGGTGACGACTTCCAGATCGATGGTCGCTTTCGCACCGGGATTTTCGACACCATCACCATCCCGGTGAACGAACAGCTCAAGCCGCGCATGGTGCAGGCGCCTCAGGTCACCCTCGGCAAACTCGAGCGCCTCAGCGGCAACCAGGTCGCGCTCACCGTCACCGTCACCGATGACAATCCTCAGTTCATCACGGTCTTCCAGGACGACGACAAGGTCGACTTGCGCACCATCGGCAGCGAGTCGAGCTTCCGCTTCCCCCTGACGCTCAAGCCCGGCGTCAACAGCGTTCGGGTGGTGGTCACCGACCGTGATGAAGTCGATCAGGTCCTGCCCATCCGGCTGTGGGGCGAAGGCCAAACGGAAGCGAAGAAGAAACCAACCGTCGCCCAAGACGCCCCGACCTCGACGGTTCCGTAACCTCCGGCGCGACCCCCGGGGTCATTGATCGGCGAGCAGTCGATACAGCTGATCGCGGATCTTGGGCGCCCAGCCGAAATCGCGGGAAGTGCCGCGATTGAACAACATGGCGAAGGCCAAGCGGTGGCCCGAGGGTGGATCGAGGTAACCAACTAGACAGGTCGCCACCGCCAGAGTCCCGGTCTTGACCCGGCCCGGCACCTTGCCGACATCGCGCACTTTGAGGCTGTCGTAGAAGACCTCGCGCAACGGCGATCGGTGCATTGCGGCGAACACGTCGACCATGACCTCGGCCGAGGCCGCGTTGCCGTACGACAGCCCACTGCCATCCAGCAGGGTGATGGTGTCAGCCGATGGCCCGATCAGGCGCCTGAGCACCTGAAGAGTTGCCTTGGTCCCGGCAGCGACTGAACCTTCGTGAGCACGTTCGAATCCGAGAATGCGCAGCAATTGTTCGCCATAGAAATTCTGGCTGTGCTGATTCATCAAGGTCACCGCCGGCACCAGCGGCGAGGCATGGTCGATGACCAAACGCCCGGCGCGCGCATCTACCGGGCCGAGGCGGACTTTACCCGACACGGGAATGCCCGCCGCGAGCAGGGATGCCCGCACCTGATCGCCGGCCAGCAGGTCCGGATCCGTGCGGATCGAAACCGGGAACCACGGCGTCGCCGCACTGTAATTGCCGGTGACGGTCACCGCATTCCCGGTGCGGTCACGGGTGACGAAAATCGCCTTGTCACCTTTGCCGGCGATCGAGCGGGTTTGGTTGGTGACCGTGATCCGCCCACTGTTCGGCCGGACTTCGACGTTCGCCCGCTCGCCGACTCGGGTCGGCACCACCCGGACCTCGATGCAGTTGTCATTCCACGCAAAGGCGCTCGCCGGAGCGCTGTACCACCGTTGCTGATTGTCCTGATCCTGGGGATAGGTCTCGGGCCGGATCGGCCCGCTGAACAGCCGGCTGTCGATCACCAGATCGCCATCGATGGCGGTGATCCCCTGACCTTTGAGCTGCTCGGCCCAATCGGCGAAAATGCGCTCGGGCTGATCGTCGCTGAAATGCCCATCGAGGCACGGATCGCCGCCGCCGATGATCCCGAGCCCCTGGATCCGAGATCCCAAGGGGCCGACGGTGTAGACTTGGGTGCGAAAGCGGAATTGCGTGCCGAGCTGGGTAAGCGCAGCGGCGGCAATCAGCGATTTGGTGGTGCTCGCCAAGGTCAGCGGCTGGTTGGCATCATGACGATAGAGCCACGCATTGATGCCGAGGTCATAGACCGCCATCCCGGCCTGCCCGCCGTCCGGTACGCCATCGAGCAGCCGATCGCATTTGTCGGACAACTCCGAGGCGCGCGCAGCGACGACGGAACACAGGGCCAGGATCATCAAAGCGGAAAGGCGCATGCGGCGAAAAACGTAGGCCATGCCTCGCCGGTGGAATCCACTTCTTCCGTCACCGCCGGCAGCGCGATCATCGCGGCATGACCCAGGCCAGTGCCATCATGCCGTGTCCGACGTGCCGTCGCGAGGTGGCGCTCAGCGGCGCCGCGCGACCCGCGACCTTTCCGTTCTGCAGCCCGCGCTGCCGCACTTCGGATCTCGCGGCCTGGGCAGACGGCAGCCACGTGATCGCCGGGACTCCCCTCAGTTTCGATGCGTACGCCGACGATCCGGGCATTGATCAAATGATGGATCAAATGATGGATCAGGTGATGGATCAGAAGACTGACCGCTCATGATCCCGCTGCGCATCCTGCACGCGGTGCCCTCCATGGACGGCGAAGAATTGCAAGCCGCCCAGCCGTCGTTGATCGCGCTGGCGCGCCACGGCCATGAGACGGCGTTGCTCATCCCCGATACCGAGCGCACCATCACCGATGATGGCCGCACCATCCTCAGCTACACGCCCGGCTGGTGGGGCTGGGTGCGCCGCGAGCGGCGGATCACGGTGCGGAAGGTCGCGACCTGGACCCCGGATCTGCTGCATGCGCATGGCTTGGCGAATCTGGGAACGACCCTCGACCTGGCCCGGCGTCTCGGCCTGTCGGTGGTGGTCACGCTGCATCACGCCGAAGAACCGTACGCCGCCCGCAGGCTGCGCGATCCGTTGGTGACCTGGGTCCTGGTGCCCACCGAGCATCATCGCGCGCACGCCCTGGCACGCATCGGGTTGGCCCGCGATCGCGTCGCCATCGCTCCGCTGGGGGTCACCGTCGAGGCTGCTCCCACCGCATCGTCGTTGGCCAGCGCGTGGACCATCGGCGCGATCGATCCGGGCGAACGGGCCGCCTTGCGCCGGTGGCTCACGGCCGTCGCCGAGGTCCAACAGGCGGGACTGCCGCTGACCGCCCGCCTGCTGACCACTGATCCGGATCGCGCCACCGAGATGGCCATCGCCACCGGTTGCACCCTGGTCTGCGCGACCGGGCATGACATCGCGCATTTCACTGCTGGCTGCGATGTCCTGGCGCTGCCCGGCAACCGCGAATGTTCGCCGCTGCTGCCGCTGACCGCGATGGCTCTGGGCAAACCGGTGATCGGCATCGCCACGGGCGGCTTGCCCGAGCTGGTCCGCGATGGCCAGACCGCGGTACTGGTGAAGGCCGGTGACCGCGACGCGATGGCCGATGCCATACGCCTGCTGCACGATCGCGGACGCCGGCAGCAGATGGGTGACGCCGGGCGAAGCCTGGCCCGCGAGCGCTATTCGGCCGAGCTGGTGGGCGAAGCCTTGGTAGCCGTCTATCGTTCGGCACTGGGCGATGCCGGAGTCGGCGGCAAAGCTGAAATCACCTCGGCGTGGCGGCGGATGACCGAAAGTCGTAGTCGCTGACTTCGGTGCTGACTCCAGGGCTGACTCCGCCGCTGACTCCGCTGGAGAGCAGCCATCGTTTCATCTTGATACAACGATTGAATCACTGATCTTACGTACCATGCGCCTTGATCACTTGTTTGCCGAGCGCTCGAGGACCCTGTCGTTCGAGTTCTTTCCGCCGAAAACCGATCGCGCCTGGTCGACCCTCGAGGACACTGTCGAGGCGCTCGCCCAGCTCGGACCGGACTTCGTATCCGTGACCTATGGCGCGGGCGGCGGCACGCGCGCCAAGACCCGCGAAGTGATCGAACACATCCAGGGCAAGACCGGGATCACGGCGATGGCGCACGTGACCTGCGTCAACGCCACGCGCGCTGATCTGAAAGCGCTGCTCGACGAATATGCCGCTGCCGGAATCAGCAACCTCCTGGCGCTACGCGGCGATCCCCCCAAGGGCGAAACGCGTTTCACCCCGACCGACGGCGGCTGTGCCTATGCCAAGGACCTGATCGATCTGATCCGCGCCGATGGCCGGTTCGCCACGCTGTGCGCCGCATTTCCCGAAAAGCATCCCGACGCCCTCAGCCGTGACGCCGACTGGCAGAACCTCGGGAACAAATTTTCCGCCGGAGCCTGCGGCGCGATCACCCAATGTTTTTTTTCAGTCGCCGATTACCAAGCGTTGCGCGCCCGGATGCCGAACGCGCGCATCATTCCGGGAATCCTGCCGATCACCGATTTCCACGCCCTGGTGCGCTTTTGCGACCGCTGCGGTGCCAGCGTCCCGGCAGCCGTCCGCGCCGCACTCGAACCATTGGCCCATGATAAGATCGCAGTCCGCCAAGCCGGCATCGCCTGGACCGTCGCCTTCTGCCGCGACCTACTCGCCGCCGGCGCCCCCGGCCTGCATCTCTACTGCCTCAACCGCTCGACCGCGACTGCTGAAGTAGTGACCGCGTTACGTCTGGCTGGGTGTTTGTAAGGAACCCACTAACCTTTGCGAACTGCACAGATTTGTCGCAGGGCAGGGGCACCCCCGGCAGCGCCGACCGGGTGGCGTAGGCGGCCAACACATTCCCACTCATGAGGCCCCCGCGACCCTGACAGTCGGTCCAGCGGTCAACCTGCACGCCCAATCGCGGCAAAAGGTCAGCGGCCCAAGTCAGTAAACGGCCGATCCCAGGACGGATCATCTGGGCCGTCGCCAAGGTCAGATCGGCCAATTGCTTGTCGCTCCATGACCACGTCCCGCACGGGCGAC
>JANYGY010000161.1 GCA_025362255.1 Planctomycetales bacterium | reverse complement strand
ACTCACCGGCGAACTCGGCGAATTTGTCACGCCCTCGCCGCCTGGCATACCCACACCACCCGCGATTGATCTGGTCGATGACAGCTGTCTGTATGTCACTGCCCCGATCGACGAGGTCGATGCGCCGCGCATCCAGGCCGGCATGCCGGCGCGCATCACACTCGATGCGTTCCCCGGGCAGCATTTCCAAGGCCAAGTGCGGCGCGTCGCGCCCTATGTGCTGGACCGTGAGAAACAGGCGCGCACTGTGGATGTGGAAGTTGTCTTCAGCAATATTGCCGACACCAAGACGCTGCTCACCGGCTATAGCGCGGATGTCGAGGTAATTCTGGAAACGCGCGACAAGGTATTGCGTATACCGAGTGCGGCCTTGCTGGAAGGTAATCAGGTATTGGTGTTCGACACCACTGATGAGCGTCTTCATGCACGTCACATCGAGGTTGGCCTCAGCAACTGGGAATACACTGAAGTGCGCAACGGACTGACGGAAGGATCGCGCGTGGTCATATCGGTGGAACGCGACGGGGTAAAAGACGGGGCGTATGCCAGTGCTGAGACGGCCAAGACGCCATGAGCACGATTGAGATTGACGTAATGCAGACACATCCCGTAGGAGCGGGCTCTGCCCGCGAACGATCACGCTACGCCTCTGCCAAACCGTTCGCGACCAGAGGTCGCTCCTACGGGTGCCACATAATGGGTGATGTTCAATAGCATGATCCGCCTGACCGGCCTCAATCGCGAATTCCAAGTCGGCGAGCAGCGGGTGCGTGCGCTCAGCGACATCAATCTCAGCGTGGAGCGCGGCGAATATCTGTCCCTCATGGGGCCCTCCGGTTCGGGTAAATCCACGCTGTTGCACATCCTCGGCCTGCTCGACCAGGCCAGCAGCGGCCGTTATGAATTGAACGGCGAAGACGTCGCCGCACTGGCCGACGACCGACTCGCGCAACTGCGCGGCGCCAACATCGGCTTCGTGTTCCAGTTCTTTCATCTGGTGCCGCGCCTCACCGCCGTGCAGAACGTGGAACTGCCGCTGCTGTTGCAGGGGATGGAACCGGCTGCGCGACGACAGCGGGCGGAGCAGGTGCTGCGCAGTTACGGCCTGGACGAACGGCTGCGGCACCGTCCCGATCAACTCTCCGGCGGCCAGCGCCAGCGCGTCGCCATCGCCCGCGCCACGGTCACGCAACCGGCGCTGATTCTGGCCGATGAACCTACCGGCAATCTGGATCGCGCCTCTGGACACGAGGTGATCGAGATACTGGAAAACCTGCACCGCAGCGGTGTCACGCTCATCGTCGTGACGCACGATCCGGAACTGGGCGGACGCGCCGCGCGACGGCTACGCATGGTGGATGGGCGGATTGTCGAGGACAGCGGACATGAGAATAGCTGACACTTTCAATTTCGCCGCCCGCGCATTGCGCGCCTACCCGACGCGCACGCTGCTGATGCTTCTGGCCATGGCGATCGGCGTGGCGGCGGTCGTGGTGCTGACCGCGCTCGGCGATGGCGCGCGGCGTTATGTCACCGGCGAATTCGCCTCGCTCGGGACGCATCTACTTATCGTGCTGCCGGGACGCTCTGAAACCACCGGCGCGGCGCCGCCGGTGCTCGGTGCCACACCGCGCGATCTCACGCTGGAGGATGCGCAGGCCCTGCTACGTGATCGCACGATCGCGCGTGTCGCGCCATTGAATGTCGGTGCGGCGGCGTTGTCCTTCGGCGGCCGTGAGCGCGAGGCGGTGGTGCTAGGCACGACAGCGGAATTTCTGGATATCCGCAGCCTGACCATGGCACAGGGACGTTTCTTACCCGCGGATGACTGGAGCCGCGCGCAACCATTGTGCGTGTTGGGACAGAAACTGCGCGATGAACTGTTCGGCGCCACGCCCGCGGTCGGCGCCTGGGTGCGACTCGGCGAGCGGCGCTTTCGCGTCATCGGCGTGCTGGCCAGCAGCGGCGTTTCCATCGGCACCGACCTCAGTGAGGTGGCAATCATTCCAGTCGCTACCGCGCAGGCGCTATTCAACACCCCGTCGCTGTTCCGCATCATGGTCGAGGCACGCAACCGAGCCGGTGTCA
>JANYGY010000137.1 GCA_025362255.1 Planctomycetales bacterium | reverse complement strand
TATGTCCATACGCAACGCATCGCACGTTCGGCTTGGGAAAATTGGGCCGTCTCCGATAGCAATTGCCAGCCGCTCCGTCGCCGCTTGAAAAACCTGGGGCTGGGTTCACTACGAAAACCGCTACAACGACAGGCCAACGCGGGAAATGGTCGCTGTTTGGCGACGTTCGATGCGGCCACGCGACTTGCCGAATCCTTGCAGAGCGGCGGAGCAATTCGCGGCCATCAAATGCGCGCGTTGTTGAACCAGTCGCTCCAGGACGACTTGGCGATCCAGGCCGAGATTCCGGCTGCCCTGTGGTCGGTACAGCCAGTCCACGAACTGGATCGCGAAGTCGCACTGAATGAAAAGTCTGATTTGCTGCTCATGCGGGGTGCGGTGCTGTTGCGTTGTCGCGGCCGCAAAATCGAAAATGGTAAGTCCTTCGCTGCCACAAATTCCAAGCAACGCTCTCCCGACACGGAACCATCAAACACAAACTACGTCGCGCTGTTGACGGAAAAACCACGCCAACCATTTCGCGAAGTCTGGCGATTGTTGAAGGGAATTCATCTCCTTGGAATGTTCGTCCTGACGGCGGGACTGTTGATCACTGCAACATTCGGATCGCTGGAAGCGTTGTTGTACCGCGCGACTTTGGACGCCCATCGAGAGTTGGCTCTGCCGGAGCAACGTTTGGGCGCAGCGGGGATGTTCTTGTTGTATGTGGCGGTGATGTTGCTGTTGGAAAAAGGAATTGCATCGGGTCTGATGTCGTTTGGTCGCCGGATTGAAGGACGATTGCGGCTTGCACTTTATCAGAAAATTCCGCGAATGGCTGATGAGTTTCTCGCCACCCGCCCAACCGCCGACACCGCCGAACGGATTCACAATCTCCAGCAAATACGGCGAATTCCGCACTTGTTTGGCGGTCTGTTGCGGTCGGTGGTGGCGATGGGTGTCGCGGCGACGGCGATTGCTTGGATCGAGCCAGCGAGTGCGCCGCTAGCGATTGCCGCAGCGGCCTGTGCGATGGTCTTACCGCTGTTGGCGATGCCGTGGCTCCGCGAACTTGATCTACGAATGCGAACGCACTCCGGCGCGTTGAGTCTGTACTACTATGACGTTCTACTCGGGCTGTCGGCCGTTCGCGCCCATCAGGCTGAGCAAGCGGTTCGCCGCGAACATGAAGCCTTGTTGACCGAATGGGCCAAAGCCGCCCGGCGGTCACTCTACGCAACGGTCGCGCTTGAGTCGTTGCAAATCGTGGCCGGCTTTGCTTTGGCCGCGACGCTTTTGATCTTACACGCTGGCGAAGTCACGACTGCCGCGAGTGCCCTGCTCATTGTCTATTGGGCACTGAGTTTGCCCGAAATTGGACAGTCGGTCGTACAGCTTGCTCAACAAGGAACGGCCCAGCAAAACATCGTGCGGCGTTTGTTGGAACCACTTTTTGCCAAGGAAGAAGGCCGTGCCGACAATGACCATGTGTTGAACAACCAACCTGACCGAGAGGACGTTCTTTGTCCCGATGGCGTACATCTGCAATTTGCGAATGTCAAAGTGCAAGCCGCTGGCCGGACGATCTTGGACGATCTTGAACTCGACATTCCGGCGGGAAGTCATGTCGCGATTGTCGGCGTCTCTGGGGCGGGAAAGTCCACACTCTTGGGTCTGTTGCTCGGTTGGCATCGCGCGGCGCAGGGACAAATCGCGTTCGATGGCCAACGGCTCGACGAGCAAACCCTCGCCTCGCTGCGGTCGCAAACCGTGTGGGTCGATCCGGCCGTGCAACTGTGGAATCGCAGCTTGACCGACAATTTGCTGTACGGTTCAGAAAATGAAAATCCGGCCAACATCGGTCGGGCGATGCAAGAGGCCGACTTGCTCGAGGTCGTTCAACGTCTGCCCGACGGTTTGCGTACGCCGCTGGGGGAAGGTGGCGGCTTGCTCTCCGGTGGTGAGGGCCAGCGGGTTCGCTTGGGTCGCGCCCTCACTCGTGAGAACGCCCGGCTGGTATTGCTTGATGAACCATTTCGCGGACTCGATCGCGGCAATCGTCGCAAGTTGCTCAAGCGTTGTCGCGTGCATTGGAAAAATGCGACGATGTTGTGCGTCACGCACGACGTGGGAGAAACACAGCATTTTGATCGCGTGCTGGTCGTGGAAAATGGTCGCATCGTCGAAGATGGCCATCCGCAGGAATTGTCGGGCGATGTTTCGTCCCGCTATCGCGATTTGCTCGACGCCGAAGTACGTATGCAACGTGAACTGTGGGGAAGTCCCATGTGGCGCCGCTTGAAATTGTCCGAGGGAAAATTACAGTCTGAGTCGAAGGACTCGTTAATTGGGGATCGAGGTGGGTTGTCGGGCACGCCGTATGCCGACCTGAGCGAAGCAAACTGTACTTGCCATCGGGATGAACTTCTCAACGGTCAGCGAACGGAAGTGAAAAGCGTATGAACAAACTCCAATACTGTTGGCCAGCCGCTCGCCTGAATGAAGCCCTGTCGGCACTGGGACAGCAGACTCTTAGCACGAATCGCCGCATCGATATCGCTCCGCCCACACCCAGCGTTGCAAACAATGGTTCACGAATGGAGGTGTGGATCGAACAGACGGCCGCCTGTTTAGGACTGGAGGCAGAGAACATCGACGCTGCCTATGGCGAGGTTCACGATTTAATTGCCAATGCCGCGCCGGGCATCATTCACATTCCAGGTACCGAAGAATTACGGTTTCTTGTCATTCTTAATCGTCGCCGCAAATACGTAGTGGTCCTGGCCCCCGACTTCACCCACCAACTTGTCGCGGTGGAACAAATTCGGGCCGCCTTGAGCCAACAATTAGAAAACTCCGTGGCTAAAAACGTCGCCCGAATTATGGATTCGGTGAAATTGTCGCGCGGCCAAATCGCGTCCGGCCAACAAGCGATCTTGAATCAATTCCTACGCGATATGCGGATCGGCGGCTGCTGGGTGATGCGTTCTTCGCCGACAAATTTACCGGAAAAAATTCGCGAGTCGGGCTTGCAAACAAACGGGTTGCTGCTGCTCGGTAGTGAACTCGTCGGGACTATTCTATTCATGGCCTCCTGGTGGGTGCTGGGGGGCATGATGCTGTCGGGCCATCTTGAGATGGGCTGGATCGTCGCCTGGACACTGATCCTCGTCACCATGATTCCGTTCAGGATTTTGAGTTCGCTGCTCGCTGGATGCATCGCACTAACGTCCGGTACGATCCTGAAAAGAAATGTCTTGCTCGGTGCGATGCGGCTCGATCCCGACTCCGTTCGCCAGCAAGGTGCCGGGCAATTACTCGGCCACGTGACCGAGGCCGAGGTGGTCGAAGCGACCGTTTTGGCGGGCGGTTTTGTCACACTGCACGGTGCGATGGAACTGTTTTTCGCAATTCTCGTCTTGGGCTTCGTTGTGAAAAGTATCGTATTGTGCGGATTGCTCGCGATCAGTCTATTCGTTCTGACCGTGCTGGCCAGAAAGTATTATCGCCTCCGTCAGCAATGGACAACGATCCGACTCCACATGACGGGCGACCTCATTGAGAAACTCACCGGACACCGAACTCGTCGCGCTCAGGAGCTTCCCTCACGCTGGAATGTCGGCGAGGACGAAACGCTGGAAAGCTATTTGTCACTTTCGAAAAAACTCGACTCGCTGATTATCACGCTCCGGGTGGTCTTACCTCGGATCGTTCTATTTGGCGGATTTGCCGGAATGATC
>JANYGY010000112.1 GCA_025362255.1 Planctomycetales bacterium | reverse complement strand
TTGGACGAGGGTCATGGGAATCTCCGAAGGTGGATTGGTTCGAGGAAATAAAGTTCAGGCGATACAGGAGGCAGTCAAGACGGCCGATCACCCATCGACGGGTTATCATGGGGTGATCAGTCGAGAACCATAAATGGAGGGGGAGGAGCCCTATCAGCGAGTGTAGATCCCGGTTACTGCAAACACCGCGGAGGGTCCGCGCACTGGATCGACTGGGGGAACAATGACCGTCAATTGCGCACCATCAAAGGTCACCGTGACGTCGTTCGGAACCGCCTCGACGCCACGTTGCGCAAACGGCCACGGGCCTGGCTCGCGGCCGACCAACGTCGCCGGCGCGAGTCCAGCCAAGCGTACCGTGAAGACATGTCCGGCGACGGCGATGCGTGATGAGGCGTGATCAGCAGCGGTTTCGATAGTGATCGTCGCGGGCAGCACCGGCGCTTTTTCAAATGGTGTGCCGGCAAAAATCATGGGGCCGAAATACGCGCCGACTTGTGGATTTTCGCTGACAAAACCAAACACCACTGGGGGAGCGGATGGCTCGGGCTGGTACATCACGATGCCACTGGCGGCCGAGCCGACGGGCGTGTGCACCTGACGCGCAACATGCAGGATCAGATTTGGCGCGGTCAATCCCGGCTTTGTCATGCCCACCAGATCAACGCCGCCGTCCCATGACATCCAGGCCTTAACGGCGATCGCTGACTGGCTCGGCTGGCTCGGCTGGGTCTGTAAGACGACATCCGCAGCGGTCAGGCTGGCAACTACGGTGAATGAAACGAGGGCGATTTTAAGCGCGGGATTCGATGACGAACTGGACAACATGGGTATTTCCTGGGTTAACGATAAAAAAATTAAACGGCAAGCCGGCCGAGAATCGCATTGAAGGTCGCACTGGGGCGCATGGCGGCGGTCGTCTTGGCGTCGTCGGGCTGGTAGTATCCGCCGATATCGACCGGTTTGCCCTGGGCCGCAATGAGTTCGCCCGCAATCGTCTGCTCACTCGCCGTCAGCTCTTTGGCGATCGCCGCAAACGATGCCGCGAGCTTGGCGTCGGTGGTCTGCCTGGCCAAGGCCTGAGACCAGTACAGGGCCAGATAAAAATGGCTGCCGCGGTTGTCGATGCTGCCCACGGCCCGTGCGGGCGACTTGTTCTGATCGAGGAAGGTGGCGTTCGCCTGATCCAGAGTGGTGGCCAATACCGCGATCGCCGACTTGCCGGTCTTCTGGCCGAGATCTTCGAGCGACACCTGCAAGGCGAGGAATTCGCCGAGCGAATCCCAGCGCAGGTAGCCTTCTTCGACAAACTGCTGGACGTGTTTGGGGGCCGAGCCGCCGGCTCCGGTTTCGAACAGGCCACCGCCCGCGAGCAAGGGGACGATCGACAGCATCTTGGCGCTGGTGCCCAGCTCGAGGATTGGAAACAGGTCTGTCAGATAATCGCGCAGCACATTTCCCGTGACCGAGATCAAATCCTTGCCGGCCTTGATCGTGGTCAGCGAACGAACCGTCGCGGCAACCGGATCGATAATGGTGAGGTCGAGACCAGCAGTGTCGTGATCCTTGAGATAGCGTTCGACCTTGGCGATGAGCTGGCGGTCGTGGGCGCGATTGCGATCGAGCCAGAAGATCGCCGGGGTACCGCTCAGGCGCGCGCGCGTGACCGCGAGCTTGACCCAATCCTTGACCGCGGCGTCCTTGGTCTGGCACATGCGCCAAATGTCGCCGGTCTCGACTGGATGCGCGAGCAACACCGTGCCTTGTTGATCCACGACCCGCACCACGCCGGGATGCTTGATCTCGAAGGTCTTGTTGTGCGAGCCGTATTCCTCGGCCTGTTGCGCCATCAAGCCGACGTTGGCCACGCTGCCCATGGTCGCCGGGTTGAAGGCACCGTTGGCTTTGTGGAAGTCGATGGTCGCCTGGTAGACGCCGGCGTAGCAACGATCGGGAATGACCGCCTTGGTGTCGGCCAATTTTCCGGCGGCATCCCACATCCGCCCGGAATCGCGCAACATCGCCGGCATCGAGGCATCGACGATCACGTCGCTGGGCACATGCAAGTTAGTGATGCCCTTATCGGAATTCACCATCGCCAGCGGCGCCCGTTGAGCGCAGCAAGCGGTCAGGTCAGCCTCGATGGCGGCGCGTTCGGCTGCCGGCAGGGTCGCGATTTTCGCGTAGACGTCACCCAGGCCATTGTTGGGATTCACCCCGAGTTTGGCGAAGGTGGCGCTGTGCTTGGCGAAGACGCTGCTGAAATAGACGGTGACCGCGTGCCCGAACATGATCGGGTCCGAGACCTTCATCATCGTCGCTTTGAGGTGCAGCGAGAACAACACGCCCTGGGCTTTCGCCTCGTCGATCGCGCTGGCGAAAAAGGCCCGCAGGGCGGCGGCGCTCATCACCGCCGCATCGATGATTTCACCTGCCTGCACCGGGGTGCTGGCTTTGAGCACGGTGACGGCCCCATCGGCCGCCAGCAGTTCGATGCGCACGTCGCCCGCGGCGGCGAACACGTGTGACTTTTCGCTGCCGTAGAAATCACCGGCGGCCATGTGCGCGACGTGGGTTTTGGAATCCTTGGTCCACGCCCCCATCTTGTGCGGATGCTTGCGCGCGAAGGCCTTGATCGAGGCCGCACATCGCCGGTCGGAATTGCCTTCGCGCAGCACCGGATTCACCGCGCTGCCAAGGACCTTGGCGTACCGCGCCTTGGCATCCTTGTCGGCTTCGGTGGTCGCGACTTCGGGATAGTTCGGCACCGCCAAGCCATGCGCCTGCAACTCGGCGATCGCGCTCTGCAATTGGGGAATTGAGGCGCTGACATTGGGCAGCTTGATGATGTTCGCGATCGGCGTCTTGGCCAACGCGCCCAGCTCGGCTAGGACATCGGGAAAACGGCTGCCATTGGGCAAGCGATCGGCAAATACCGCGAGAATCCGACCGGCCAGGGAGATATCGCGCAATTCGACCGCGACTCCGGCGCTGCGGGTGAACGCCTGGATGATCGGCAGCAAGGAATACGTGGCCAGGGCCGGAGCCTCGTCGGTCTTGGTGTAGATGATCGTCGGGGCAGCGTTCATGGGTGTTCCAGCCAGAAAGATGTAACAAGAAGAAGGCGAGAAACATGGGCCGGAGTGCAGGGGGTGCAACCACAGGCCGCACTGGTGCCAGGTCCCGGGCCATACGGCGGGCGCATGGCCCGGGCGGAGTGGAACGCATGTCGTTGAAGACCCCCAGGCATTAGTTTGTCGGAACTGTCCAAGGAGACCGCCGTGTCTGTTACCGCCTCTGCCAAGCTGCCCGAAGTCGTCGAGCTCGAACTCGCCAAATATTCCAACACCATCGATCTGCTGCACGCTGGCGCGATTGATGCGGACAAGGTTTTCCGGCCATTTCGCTTGGTGCACGGGGTCTACGGCCAGCGCCAAGGCGGCGAGAATCAGATGGTGCGGATCAAGTTGAAGTATGGGGTGGTCACGCCGCCGCAGATGCGCGCGCTGGCCGACACCGCTGAGAAATACGCCAATGGTGTAAGTCACATCACCACCCGCCAGGCGATCCAATTCCACTACGTCCAGCTCGACGGCACGCCGGCCCTTTTGCGCCAACTCGAAGACGTCGGCATGACCACCCGTGAAGCCTGCGGCAACGCGGTGCGCGCGGTGTGCGGCAGCCCGCTCGCAGGGACCCGCAGTGATGAGCTGTTCAACATCGATCCCTACGCCGAACAATGCTTTCAGCATTTCCTGCGTGGCCCGTTGTCGGCGTCGCTGCCGCGTAAATTCAAGATCAGCTTTGGCACCACCGACGCCGATCCGTTGCAGCAAACCAATATCCAAGACATCGGCATCACCCCGGTGGTGAAGGACAGCAAGCAGGGCTTTCGTGTGGTCGGCGCCGCTGGTCTGGGTGCGATGCCAGTGGCCCCGGTGCTCGTCCGTGAGTTCTGCGCCAAGGAAGACCTGTTGCCGGTGCTCGACGCCCTGGTTCGCGTCCACCACAAATACGGTGATCGCAACAACCGGGCGAAGGCGCGCCTCAAATTCGTGCTCAAAGCTAAAGGCGAAGACGGTTTCCGCGCTTTGGTCGAGGAACAACTCGCCGAAGCCTTGCAGGCAGGCGTGCGCGGCGCGGCCTTGCCTGACACCTTGGCCCCGGCCAATCCCACGCCGATCCCCCAGGTCAGCAACGCCGCCGAACAGACCTGGCGCACCTGGAATGTGCGCACCCACCGCGATGCGGGTTTGGCAGTGGTGTCGCTGTGCATCAAGCGCGGCGACATCCCGGCCAAGGAAATGCGCATCCTGGCGGACCTCGCCGAAAAATTCTCCGCTGGTGACGTCCGCTCGACCAACGATCAAAACCTCATCTTCAGACGGGTGAAGATCGCCGATCTGTCGGCGCTTTACCCAGAATTGGTCAAGCTCGGCTACGATCGCAAGGCGCACACCATCGTCGACGTGGTGAGCTGCCCCGGCGCCAGCACCTGTCAGCTCGGTCTGACCTTGTCAAAAAATCTCGCCGTCGAACTCGAACAATCGCTCGGCCAGCTGGCCGCAGACCCCGGCGTGATGAACGCCCACATCAACATCAGCGGCTGCCCGAATTCGTGTGGTCAGCATCACATCGGTTCGATCGGCTTCCACGGCGCCTCTTCCAAGATCGGCGACAAGATCGTACCGCACTACATGTTGTTCGTCGGCGGTGGTGACGAAGGTTCGAAGGTCCACTTCGGCAACTTCATTGCCCGTCTGCCAGCCCGCAAAGTACCGGCGGTGATCAAGCTGCTCACTGAGATCTATGTCGCCGAACGCAATCCCGGCGAAGCGATGGCAGCGTTCTTCCGTCGCACCTGCGGCGAGGGCCTCGATCGCGCGGCGGTGTCTGCCGCCAAGGCTGCGCTCAAAGGCAAGATCGCCTCATTGTGCACCTACGCTGATGGCGAGCTGAAGGAATCGGACCTCTACGATATCGGCTCGACCCAGTTGTTCTCAGCCTCGATGGAAGAACTCGGCGTCGGCGAATGCATGGCCTGAGGTGAGCCTTTTAGAGTAAGGAATGCGCGCGCGGGCTGACGATTTCACCACGTCAGCCCGCAGGTAATTCGGTTCATCCCAATTTCAACGGCGCCTGGGCCTTGGCCCGTGAGCCGGCCTCAGAGACTCATCCACCATGGCCAGCCTGCTCGATCTTGTTGGCGGAACTCCTCTGCTGGAGGTGTCCTCGCTCATCGGCAAACCCGGGGTGCGGATCTTCGCCAAATGCGAGGGCAACAATCCCGCAAGTTCGGTCAAAGATCGCGCCGCCAAAGGCATGATTCTCGGCGCACTCACGCGTGGCGTGCTCAAGCCCGGCATGCGGTTGATCGAGGCGACCAGCGGCAACACCGGCATCGCCTTGGCCATGATTGCCCGAGCAGTCGGCATCGAGATGCATCTGGTGATGCCTGACACCTTGACCGTCGAACGGACGCAGACGATGCAGGCGTTCGGGGCCCAGGTGCATCTTATCTCAGGCACCATGGAGGCCGCACGCGATTGGGCGGCGGCGCGCGTCGCTGAAGCCGCCGGGGCCAGCGATGCATTCGTAATGCTCAACCAATTTGCCAATCCGGACAATCCGCAGGCCCACTACACCACCACCGGCCCCGAGATCTGGCGCGACACCGCCGGTGCGGTCACCCACTTCGTCTCGGCGATGGGCACCACCGGCACCATCATGGGTACCAGCCGGTACCTGAAGGAACGCTCGCCCACGGTGACCATCGTCGGCTGCCAACCGCTGCCCGGCAGCCAGATTCCCGGCATCCGCCGGTGGTCACCCGAGTATCTGCCGAAAATATTCGAACCCCAGCGGGTCGACCGCATCATCGACATCGCCCAGGCAGACGCCGAATCCATGGCCCGACGTTTGGCCTCGGACATCGGCCTCTTCACAGGTCCTAGCTCGGGCGGCGCCTGCTGGGCCGCCTGCGAACTGGCCAAGGAAATCGACCACGGTCAGATCGTGTTCATCGCCTGCGACCGCGGCGACCGCTATCTGTCCGCTGATCTTTTTCGCGGCCCAGCAGTGCATCGGCCATGAGCGTCAACCGCTGCGTCTGCCACCACCGCACCTTCGCCGAATTGAAGGACCTGGCCAAAACCAACGGCTGGACCTCGGTCGCCCAAATCAGCCTCGATACCAGTTGCGGCCTCGGCTGCGGCTCATGCCGTCCCTACCTGCAGGCCATGCTCGACACCGGCGCCACCACCTTCGCCATCGCCGAACCCGGCCAAAAACCCAAGCCCACCACCCCCGAGCCCTGGGAGGTACCCAGTTGACGACGCGGCAGGAAAACCTACCGTCTCGACCCTCGCAAGAGGCCGCATTCCTCGGTAGCTCAGCGGTAGAGCAGTTGACTGTTAATCAATTGGTCGGAGGTCCGAATCCTCCCCGGGGAGCCA
>JANYGY010000081.1 GCA_025362255.1 Planctomycetales bacterium | reverse complement strand
CCGACTGCTGGCGACCTGCGCCAAAGCCGGAATCCCCCGCAACCCCAGCGAAGGCCCGCGCGATCACCTCCAGCGAGTAGCCGCGAAATTCCCCAGCGCAGCCGCAGCCTTGGACGCCGCCGCGAACGGCTGGCTCACCCTCCGCTACGCCCAGGCAGCCGGCGACCGACGCCAGATCCGCGCTGATCTTGCAGCCGCGCGCCGCGCGGTGCGCAGCTTGGCGACGTGATTTTTTCAAACGGGTTCCTCAAAAGTGGCATGGGCGGCTCGCCCATGTGCGGGTATAGATCGCTCGCACATGGGCGGGCCGCCCATGCCACTTTTGAGGAACCCGCTCTAAAATATCACGTCGCCAAGCTGCGCACCGCGCGGCGCGCGGCTGCAAGATCAGCGCGGATCTTGCGTCGGTCGCCGGCTGCCTGGGCATAGCGGAGGGTGAGCCAGCCGTTCGCGGCGGCGTCCAAGGCTGCGGCAGCGCTGGGGAATTTCGCGGCTACTCGCTGGAGGTGATCGCGCGGGCCTTCGCTGGGGTTGCGGGGGATTCCGGCTTTGGCGCAGGTCGCCAGCAGTCGGCGATAGGCGTGCTCTTCGCGACTGAGGGCGAGATGAGCGCGCACCAGCGGAGTCAGCCACGTGGTCAGGACGATGCTGACGACCACGATCATGCCGCCGACGATCAACCCGACGCCGTGCGCCCAGCCACCGAAATCATCGAGGCCGAGCCAGCTGAGCAGCGCGTCCTGGAGATCGGTATTGTAGCCGACCGCCCAGCGATCCCAACGGGACTCGACATATTCGTAGGTCGTGCGGATGCGGAACAGGGCCTGCTCGTACCATGGGCGTTTGGCGCGTTGCGCCGCGCGCGCGGTGGCGCTGGTCGCCTGCGCCGCAGTGGCGGTGGTCGCCTGCCCGGTGGCGGGGTCGCTCGCCGGAATGACGCTGGTCAGGTCGACTCGCCGCCAGCCGGTGTCGCGGTGCCCGGTCCACACTTCGGCCCACGCATGCGCGTGGCTCTGGCGCACGGTGAGGAATCCTCCCTGCGGATTGATCTCGCCCCCGCGATAGCCCACGACCACCCGTGCGGGAACTCCGGCGGCGCGCATCACGGTGCAGAATGCGCTGGCGTAATGGGCGCAGAATCCGGTCCGTTTCTCGAACAAGAACGTGGCCGTGGCGTTGCTGCCCATTTCGCCGGGCTCAAGGCTGTAGACGAATTTATTGGCGGTGAACCACTCGATCGCCCGGTCGATGGTCTGGGCGATGGTGCTCGGCGCGCGCGCGAACTGCTGACCGAGAGCGCGGATCCGGGGATCGATATCGCGCGGCAGCTGCAGCGCGAAACGCCGGGCGAGTGAACTCCAGTCTGCGGGCCGCAGCAGCGGATTCGAAGTCGCGCGATAGGTCGCCGTACCTGGCGGGCCATCGCGCCATTCGCTGATCAGGCCGGGCAGTAGCATGGTTTCATCGATCTGGGCGACCGGCGTATCGAGCGCATACAGCCAGGCGTTGGGGCTCGCCGGCTGGGTGATGTCCTGCTGGATCGCGTACGCCGGTGCGCGGGTCGCGGTCGGGTCAGCCAGCTTGCCCGAAGCGGTGGTGTCGGGCAGCACCCGGGTGACCCAGCCCGGATACGACGGCGCCGCCTGCGGTCCACGCTGCCACGCATTGCCATCGGTCTGCCACAGCACCAGGCCGCGCCAGTACAGATCATCGATCTCAGGCATGTCGTGATTGGGGAATTCGACGCGGAAGGCGATCTGCTCGTTCTTGGTGTTGCTGGCGAATTTTCCCGGATCGAGGTGATCGCTGATGCCTGCGGTGGCATTGCGCGAATTGATCGACAGCTGGATCACCGGCCGCGGCGTGAACAGGAACAACAGCAGCGCGAACGGCAGGGCCTGGGCCAACAGCATCAAGGTCTTGCCCATCACCTTGGCGGATTCACGAACCGGAAATTCGAGCCGCCGCGCGGCAGGTGGCGGTTTGGCCGCGACGCTTGCGACCGAGCCATCGACCATCGTCGCCCCGCCGAGGTTCGGCGAGTGGTACCACAGATTGCCGGCCAGAAGCACGACCGCGGCGGAAAACGCCTGCAAAGTCAGCACCAGGCTTTGACCAGTCAGCAAGACCCCGGTGACCAGGAAGAATCCGAGAAAAGACGCCATCAGGACGTCGCGTTCGGCGTCCAATTCAAGCAGCTTGATCCATAAGAAGGCGACGAACAACGGCGCTGCCGCATCCAGGCCCAGGCCGATGTTGCCGGTCGCCCACAGGGTCGCGAGCACTCCCAGTGAAATCACATGGCGGGTGCCTTTGCCCGGGGCCGGTCGGCCGTACCACGCCAATCGCAGGCGCCACAAACCGAGTCCAATGACCACGGTGAGCAACCACCACGGAACCCGACCGAGAAACGGCAAGGTGGCAAAGCCCATGCCAGCCGCCAACCACGCGATGGTCGAGAACGTCGGCATGCCGCCGCCGCTCGCCCGTTCGCCGAACAGCCGGGGCAGGCGCCGCAACCACGCCAAGGGACTGAGCGCGCTCACGCCGATGACCCTGAAGGCGGCTTCAGCTGCGAAGCGTTCGGCGGCGAGCTCGGCAGGATGCGATAGGCCCCCGAGATGCTGGCGGTCGAGCCCGGTCGCACGGCGGATCCGGTGCCGCTCGCGTCTCCGGGTTTCCGCGTTGGTGCGTTTTTCTGATTCCGGTATGAAGCCGAGCCGGCATTCACCGCTGGCCGCAATACTGACGATCGCGATTCGAGCCGGCAGGCCGCCAGCGCGCGCAGGCACTCCAGGTGATGCGCCCCGCCGCTGCTGGGTTCAAGCTCGCTGCCGGGCAGGCGCAACCCATAGCACAGGCCGAGGTGGTGCGCCTCGATCACCCATTTGGCGAGTTGCGACAACCGCGCCTCGGGATCGCCCGCGGTGGCTTTCCAGGTCAACCACGTCACCCCCTGGCCGCCGCCTGACCACTCCTTGATGAGCAATGGTCCCTGACCGCGCGCCGCAGCCTTCCAATCGATGTGGCGCGGCGAATCGCTCGGCTGCCACGGACGCAGGCCGCGGAAGTCCTCGTGTTCATGTTGGACGCCGCGCGCGCCGCTGCCGGTGGCCGCATCAGCGTCAGGTTGTGCCTGGGCCAGCGGCACGCCGCGCGGCTCGGGATACACGGTGACGAAAAAAAGTATCGGGACGCGGCGCAGTGCCCGCCACAAGCCCAGCGGATATTGGGTCGAGACGTGCAACGCCGTGAATTGATGGACGCCACGAGCCAGCGGTGGCAGCAGCAATTCAGCGCGCGCGCTGCCTCGCCCAGCGACATGCGGAATGAGCAGGCGATGGCGATGCTCGGCTGCCAGTGGGCGGTCCTCGTCAGCTTGATCAGCAGGAAGATCTGCCGGCAGCTCGATGACCAACGCGTGTAGATCGCGCGCCGCGGGATCGGCCACGGTGAGGGTCAGGCGGGCGCCATCGCCGGCCTGCACCAGCGGCGAGTCGCCCGGGGTGATCACCGCCGGTGACAGGTTGCGCCACCCGTGCACTGCCGACATGCAGCCGGTGGTGAAGATCACGAACACCATCAGCCACGCAGCGTTCGACTGGTAGTTGATCGACGCCAGGAACATCGCGCCGAGGATGAAGAAAAAACTGAGGCAGTGGCGCGTCGGACGGATTTTCATGTCTGGCTCGTCCGCCCGTGCACCCCTGCGGGCAGCTGCTGCGACGCGCTCACGAAATTGCTACCGACCCCAGGATCTCATGGGCCTGGGTCAGCCCGTCGTGACCGCTGGCATCGCCCCAGGTGCCCAGGCGATGGCCCATGATCGATGGGGCGACGGCCTGCACGTCTTCGGGAATGACCATCGCGCGCCCGGCCATCATCGCCCACGCCTGACTGGCGCGGCGCAAGGCCAACGCGGCGCGCGGACTCAGGCCGCGACCGCGCTCGCGCGATCTGGCCATCAGGTCGAGCAGGTAATCGAGAATCGGTTCGGCGACATGGATGCGTTCGACGGCGACCTGCAGGTCGAGCAGCTCGACTACGGTCAGCACCGGTTCAAGCGCTTCGACCAAGCGCCGCCGGCTCGGCCCGCGCAACATTTCACGCTCGGCCTCACGATCGGGATAGCCGAGCTCGATGCGCATCAGGAAACGATCGAGCTGCGATTCCGGCAAGGGGAACGTGCCGATCTGATGCGACGGATTCTGGGTCGCGATGACGAAAAACGGATTTGGCAGATCATGGGTCCGGCCATCGACCGAAACCTGCTGCTCTTCCATCGCTTCGAGCAACGCGCTTTGCGTTTTCGGCGTTGCCCGATTGACCTCATCGGCAAGCACCAGGTGAGTGAACACCGGGCCGGGATGAAAGGTGAATGCCTGGCGCTCGCGGTCATAGATCGCGTTGCCGATGATGTCCGCAGGCAACAGGTCGCTGGTGAATTGCACCCGCCGCAAATCCAGCCCGAGGGTCCGCGCCAGGGCGTTGGCCAGGGTCGTCTTACCGACCCCCGGGATGTCCTCGATCAGCAGATGTCCGCGCGCCAGCAGGCAGCACAACGCTAAGCGCACCGCTTGCGGTTTGCCCAGGATGACGCTGTCGAGTTGGGTGGTGATTCGGGAGATGATTGGGGGCATGGATCACTTCACCAGAAAAGTCGCGGGCATGGCACATTGCTCGACGATAGCGTCGCCGCAGGTCCGGCGAAAGTCCGAAGGCCAGACGCAAGTCTGGCCTTCGGGGGAGATGCGGGGGCATCCTCATCGGTTCCTGTCGCCAGGAGTGGAGCCGCTTACTCGGCGACGGTCGCCTGGGTCTTGCCGCGTCCATCCTCACGTTTGGCCTCTTCCTCGAGCTCCTTGGCGAGCTGATCGAGATCCTGGAGGTCCTCGTCATCCCAGTAGTCATCTTCGCGCACCCACAGGTACGTCAGCATGCCACCGGCGAGCGCGAGATTCAGGCAGTAACCGACAATCAGGGCGACGATCAGCGTCTGCCACAAGGCCGCGATCAGACCTGGGCCCCACTTGATGAATCCGGTATAGGAATTGACCTCGTCGCGTTCGACCAGGTGCTCGATCGAATTGGATCCGCCATGGCGGTCGGGATCCAACAACGTCGGAACTCCGGTCGCATTCAAGGGCCTCAACCATTCGACGCGGCGGTTGTTGGCCATCTTGTCGAGTTGCTCGACCTGATTGCCGGCGGTGAAACTGGGCAGGCTGCCGGCGACGTTCGACAATCCGTTCACGGCACCCATGCCGACGAAGAAAACCACGCGCAGCATCACATAGGTCAACACGATGCTGCCCACCAGCAGGTGCGGCTTGGTGCCGACGGCTTCGATGGTGTCGACAACATTATCGAACCAGCCATGCCGGCGTACTGCGACGATGCCGGGAAAAAGAAAGGCACTGAGGATGACCGCAATGGCGATCAAAACGCCCAGTACCGCCGCGCCAAACGCCAACGGCCAGAGCAGCGCGTACACCGTGCTGCCCGCATAGGGAATGCTGCACACCAGCGAGCCGAGCCAGATCGCGCCCCACACGCCAGTGACCAGCACCACCAGGAACAGCGGCACCAGCAGGGCCGGCACGATGCGCGGCACGAATTGGATCCAGGCCTCTTTGAATGACAGGAATTCGTCATCCAGCAGATCCGCTTTGAGGAACACCGAGACCAGCGTTGCGCCCAGGGAGAAGATTTCCAAACCGACCACCAGCCACAGCCAGCTGACCAAGTAGAGCCACGTTTGCGTTTCGTAGCCGTACTTCAATTGGGCCTGCAGCGAACGGCTGCCGAAACCCAGCGGCTCGGTGAACGCCATGATCCACAGCCCGACCAGCACCAGGGTCACCGCCGAGACAAGCATGCACTTCGGTTTGAAGGCGAGCATCGGAGCGGTGAAGAGATCCTTCCAGCTCCACTGCCGCGGTTCGGGTTTCCAGGCAGGTGGCGGTTCACTGGGAACCGTCTGCGGCGCGACCGTGGCGTTCGGCGTGGGCTGAGGATCAACGGCGTCGGTCATGGGGTCACCTAGGGCGGCAGCCTAGATCCGCGCCCGAGGAGGCAAACCCCCGAAGCCCTGTTTGCCCGAATCCGGTGAAGCAGTTCCCGGGCGACCTCATTGCCGCACACTGCGTCCATGGCCGAGTTTGATGACGATCATGTGGATGAGGTCAACGCCGCGGCCAACGATCTGCCCCGGGATGCACCGTTGCTGGCGGCCCATGAGCGCGCCAAGGCGTGGTCAGCCGCGTCATTGGCGGTGATGCTGGTCGGCTTCGTGCTCCACCTCACGGTGCTCACCGGCGTCGCGCTGCTGGCCCTGATCATCGCCGTCGCGCGGTGGATCCGCCTGAATCAACGCTTGGCCGAAAAGTCTCAGCCGCCGGAGAGCAACATCATCCCTTTCCGTCGGCCCAACGACCCCTCGTCCTAATCCGGGACTGCTCAGTCCTTGATGAACGTCAGCAGCGGCGCCATCCACGGACGTTTCTTCATCTCCTGGAAATCGGCTTCCATGAGCTGATCCAGCGACCATTGCTGGTCAGTCGGAGTCTGCAGCCGGTAGAGATGGTCGGCGACGCACCACAATAAGAACGGCTTGTCGGCTTTGGCCTCTGGCACCGCCAACAGTCGATCGATGGCGACGCGCAACTCTGGCACCGAGTTGATGCCGCAGGTCGCACCCATCCGCCGCACCTCCTCAAATGCCAAGGTTTCCCAGGTCGCGCCGCGCACCGCCGCGTACAGGCTGGCCCAATACCAGGTCTGGGTTGCCTCCATCAGATACGAATCCTGATGGGTGCCATCGAGCACGCCGCACAATTCGTGCATCTCCTCGCCCCACCGCGCGAGCAGCTTCGCCGGATCACGCTGGCACAGCAGCTCAACCGTGCCCGATACCTTTTCCCCCTGCGCCTGCTGGAAATCGCGGATCGTCTCAGCGTCGATCGCGGCCTGGGCATAAATGCGGAAGATTCGCCGAACTGAAGCCATGGTGAAACACTATTGTACGAGGGAGGTTGCGAAGGGGGACAAGCCGGATGGAAAAATCCGGCTAGAACAAGCTGGAAAGAGACACGCTGAGCGCGGCGCAGCCTCGGCAACGGATCCGATGGGCAATCACTTTGCCGGCGGACTGTTTGCGCATTCAACCTCAAGCCACCGACGTAGGCTTGGCCCATGCCCACTTATCGCCGACTGACCCTCGTTTGCCTCATCGCTTCCCTGGTGATCGTCGTGTGCGGCGTGGCTGGTCACGCCGCCAAGATCGGTCCCCCGCTGTCCGTCTGGGTCGCCTTGTTTCTGCTGACTTTCGGCCTGGGCAAAGCCTCCGTCGCACTCGACAAGCTGGCGATGCTCAAGCTCGTCCCAACTGGCGGCGAAGATCCCCGCGCCAGCTTCGCCAGCCCCACCCTGTTCTGGTTTTATATCGGCTTCAAATGCCTGACCTTCATCGTCGCCTGGGTGGTCGCCGGCTATCTGTTCGCCCACCCGACGGCATTTATAGCGCGGTGAAATCCGAGGTTCTCGGATAAATGAAGCCACCGCGAGAGACTCGCCTAAAGTCGAGAAGAGGTGCAGCGCGGCCACTGAAACACCGCCAATGGCGTTCAGCTACGTCTAGACTGGGCCTCCCGGGAGCGCCGACGTCCCCGTCGGCAGCGGGTCTTTCGAGCCGACGGGGACGCTCCCAGGAAACAGCCCGCATTTATTCACTGATCGCCATTGGGTGCCGGGCTGGGGCACTGCACTTGCTAGCACAGGACAGCAGTCCTGCGCTATTCGACGTCAGCCATCGCGGCGAACATAGCGCTTGGCCGGGGCACGTCGCTCGGGGTAGCCGCCGCCACCGTGGCTGCCGCCGTCGTCATCGCCGCCTTGGCGGTCGATGCGTACGGGCACCGGGCGACCGCGATGGTGCAGCGGATGGTCGAGGACCTTGCTTGCCACTTCCGCGGCGATCGACACCAAGCTGTGGCGGGCGAACATCCGGATCTTGCCGATGTCTCCACCCGCGAGATCGCGCTGATGGCAGAGCAGCGCCATCAGGGTTCCGGGCGCGACCTGATCTTCGGTGCCGATCCCGATGAACAGCGGCACCGGGGCGCCGCTGCTGCGCGGCGAGCTGTCCTGGTGACCGGACGAACGCTGATAATTGCCGCCGCCGTCGCCGGTGTTCGGGCGGGTGGTGCGCACGGCGCGATCAATCTGCTTTTCCACCGGCGCATCGGGCACCAGGCGATGGATCAGGGCCGCGAGCACGGCTTCGGCGGTGAACTCGCTGATCAAGGCCTTGAATGACGCAGGCAGGGCCAGCTTTTCACCGAGCGAATCCTGCACCCGTTTGGCCAGGCGTTCACGCTTGGCTTCGACGATGGTCGAGGCGGTCGGCAACGGCACTTCTTCCGGCTTGCACTTGGCGGTGAACGCCATGCGGCTGAACTTGGCGCGATCGTTGGGTCCGATCATGGTCCAGGCTTCGCCATCGGCCCCGGCGCGCGCGGTACGGCCCACGCGATGGGTGTAGGCCTCGGCGCTCATCGGCATGCCGAAATTGAACACGTGGCTGACCCCGGGCACGTCGATGCCGCGGGCGGCGACATCGGTGCCGACCAGCACCGCGAGCTTGCCGCTGCGGAACCGCTCAAGCACCCGTTCGCGGGCATCCTGCTGCAGTTCACCGCTGATGCCGCCGGCCTCCATGCCTTCGGCAGCGACCGCGCGCACGATGCGCTCGACGTCTTCGCGAGTGCGCACGAACACCAAGGCACGGGTCGGCTCAAGGATGTGCAGCAGGCGCGCCAAGGCGCCGAGCTCATCGCCACGTTTGACGACGACGAATTTTTGCGGCACGTGGCTGGAGCCGCTGCGCGTGTCGAGGCGGATTTCGCGCGGCTTGTCGAGCCAGCGATCGACCGCGGCCCGCAGATGCGCAGGAAACGTCGCGCTGAACAGCCAGCGGGCGACCGACTCGCCGAGATCCTTGACCAGCCGGTCCATGTCTTCGCTGAAGCCCATGTCCATCATCTGGTCGGCTTCGTCGAGGATCACGATCTCGGCATCAGGCTTGAGATTGCCCTGCGCCAGGTGATCGCACATGCGGCCCGGGGTGCCGATGACGATCGGGACGCCGCGGCGCAGATCGCGCACCTGGGGATAGGCGGGCACGCCACCGACCAGCACGGCGGTTTTGCCAGTGCCGAGAATGGTCTCGGCTTCGCGGGCTGCCTGCTGCGCCAGTTCGCGCGTCGGGCAGACGATCCACACCTTGGAAATCTCGCCTGCCGAAATGCGTGCCGCCAACGGCAGCAGAAAGGCGAGGGTCTTGCCCGAGCCCGTGCGGGCCTGGGCGAGGAGGTCGCCACCGACCATCGCCAGCGGGATCACGCCGGCTTGAACAGGAGTGGGAACGGTAATTCCGCGCGCAGCCAGCGCGGCAACCAGGCTGGGAGGGAGGCCCAGTTCGGCAAAGGTCGGGGTCGGCGCGGCGGTTTCGGTCATGGGGGGAAATACTGTGGACCGGGGACGCCTCGGGGAATGGAAATATGGGTTGCCGCCGTATCGTAATGCCATGTCCGAAACAGTTCCGTTGACGGTCGCGGCGTTGACCCAGCGGATTTCGGAAGCCCTGGGCGACTTCGGGATGGTCGCCGTGCGCGGCGAGCTGTCGTTGGCCAAAGTTGCGCCAAGTGGCCATTTCTACGCGACTTTGAAGGATGCCGACGCGATCATCAGCTTGGTCATGTGGCGTAGTACGGTCGTCCGCGCTGGTCCGCTGCCCAAGGAAGGCACCCAGGTCGTCGTGCGCGGGTCGCTCAGCGTCTATGGCCCGCGTGGTCAGTATCAGCTCACCGCTACGCGCATCGAAGCGGTCGGCGCCGGCGATCTCGCGGCGCGCTTCAACGCAATGAAGGCCCGCCTGCTCACCGAGGGCCTGTTCGATGAGGAGCGCAAGCGGGCGTTGCCGTTCCTGCCGCGTGCGGTCGGTTTGGCGACGGCAGCCGGCTCAGCCGCGCTGGCTGATCTGCTGCATTCCATCCGCACCCGTTTCCCCGACATGGCGATCGTCCACGCGCCGTGCCTGGTCCAGGGCGTAGGCGCCGCGGCGAGCATCGTCGCCGCGCTGCGCCGACTCGATCGGCATCCCGACGTCGACGTCATCATCTGCGGTCGCGGCGGCGGCTCGCTCGAAGATCTGTGGGCCTTCAACGAGGAAGTGGTGGTGCGCGCGATCGTCGCCTGCTCGGTGCCGGTGATTTCGGCGGTGGGCCACGAGACCGACACCACCTTGGCCGATCTCGCCGCCGACGTGCGCGCCAAAACCCCGACCGCTGCCGGGGAACTGGTGGTGCCCGTGGCGGCGGACATCCGCGAACAATTGGCCCAGTGGCGGGCTGAATTGACCACCTTGGTCGATGAACAGCTGGCCGATCTACGCTTGCGCTTGGCCGCCCTCGCGCGGCATCGGGCACTCGCCACGCCGCGTTTCCAGGTCGATCTCCGCCGGCAATGGCTCGACGAATTCAGCGGTCGATTGACCGAGGGCATCAATGCGCGTTTCACCCATCGGCGGACGCGACTCGAATTGCTCGCAGCGCGCTTGCCGACTCCGGCAGTTCGCGTCGAGCGCGCCCGCGATCGGCTCGCGCACGGCGGCCAGGCTCTCGCCCGTCTGGCCGGCGATCGTCTGCACCGCTTGCATGAGCGCCTCGCCCGCGCCGCTGGCCACCTCGACGCCTTGTCACCATTGGCGGTCATCGCCCGTGGCTATTCGGTCGTGCGCACTCGCGACGGCGCGCTGGTGCGCAGCCTCGCCGAGGCCCCACCGGGCACCGCGATCCTCGCGCGCATGCCCGATGGCTGGCTGCACGCCGAGGTCACCGGCGCCCGGCGCCAACAATTGAATGAGCCTGACGCCGAGTATCGGGTGTGATCCCGGTAAACCCTGGCCGAGGTACCTGCCTTACTTGGTGAGTCCCAGCGCCGTGGCGACCGCCGCGCCGTACGCTGCATCGGCGCAGCGGAAGTGTTCCACTTGGCGTTGCTGAATACTCTTATCGGCTTGCCCGAGGTGACCGGCGATATTGGCGATCAAGCGTGCCTGCTCGTCCGGTTTTAAGACCCGATAGAGCATGCCGGCCTGCTCAAAGTCATCGGCTCTGCCTGACTTTGGATACTCCGTACGACCGGTTGCGCCAACCAGAGGAATCGGTCGTTCGTGAGCGCCGGGCAGAACCGCCGGACCACCAAAAGAGTTCGGCGCATAATTTGGCTTGCCGCCCCCATTGTCATCAACGCGCATCGCCCCATCGCGTTGATGATTGACCACCGGCACCACCGGGCGATTGACCGGGATCTGGGCGAAGTTCGCTCCTAATCGATAGCGTGCCGCATCGGGATATGAGAAGAGCCGACCTTGCAGAAGTTTGTCGGGCGACACCTCGATTCCCGGCACCAAGTTTGCCGGACTGAATGCCGCTTGCTCAATTTCGGCGTAGAAGTTGTCGGGATTGCGATCGAGAACGAGGCGACCGAGCGGGATCAGCGGATAGTCCCGAAAAAGCCAGACTTTGGTGATGTCGAAAGGATCAAACCGATAGGTCGCGGCGTCCGCCTCGGGCATGATCTGTACACTTACTTTCCACGCCGGGTATTTTCCGACCTTTATGTGCTCGAACAGATCACGAGTCGCATGATCGGGATCAGTACCGCAGATGTGCGCGGCTTCGTCACCCGTCAGATTGGCGATGCCCTGTTCGGTTCTAAAGTGATACTTTACCCACACCGCCTCGCCTGCGGCGTTGACCCACTTGAAGGTATGGCTGCCGAATCCATGCATCTGACGATAGTTGGCCGGTACCCCACGATCACTGAACAAGATAGTGACCATGTGGGTCGACTCAGGCGAGTGGCTGAAGAAATCCCAAAACGCATTGGGGTCTTTACAGTTGGTCGCCGGGTTCCGCTTATGGGTATGCACCATGTCTGGAAACTTGAATGGATCGCGGATGAAGAATACCGGAGTATTGTTGCCGACCAGATCGTAGTTGCCTTGCTCGGTGTAGAACTTGAGCGCGAAGCCGCGTGGATCGCGTTCGGCATCTGCGGAACCTTTCTCGCCACCGACCGTCGAAAAGCGGGCCAGCACCTTGGTTTTTCGACCAACGGCGCCGAACAGTTGCGCCTTGGTAAATCGACTGAGATCGTGAGTGACCTCGAACTGCCCATGCGCACCGGCACCTTTCGCATGAACCGCGCGCTCGGGAACCCGTTCACGGACAAAGCTCGCGAGCTTTTCCATGAGTTGATGGTCCTGCATCAACACCGGGCCGCGTTCCCCGGCAGTTAATGAATGTTCATTATCAGGGCGAGGGGCGCCATTATCAGCGGTCAAGTAGCTCATGGTACATAGTTCCTGGATGGATGAATACCTGATCGATGCCTCATGTGAAGACCGTATGTGTGATGATTTCACCCGCGCATGGGTGACTCGAGACTGGGGGATCATGAAATAGCCAGACTGACTTTTCGCCTGGATCGATTTCCAGGAGCCTCGTATCCTGACGGGGCCCTTAGAATATGACCTATCGACTCTTTCTCTTTTCCGTCTTGCCGATCGTCATCGGTATTCCCTGCGCCCTCATTATGTTAGGAACGGTCTTCCCCCGTATCTGGATGTGGATGATTCCGTTGAGTATCGGAGGGACGGAATTGGCGCCGATTTTTCTTGGGCTTGGACTCATCGTCGTGTGCTTGGCGGTTTGGCCGAACCCGACTCATCCACATTGGCGGTGGGTCGCGATCGGATTGGGAACCATCAGTGTGGTGGTGGCGGGACGGACCATACTGCAGATCCCGGGCGCTGTTTCCGACGCGAATCAACAGATGAATACGGTGATGAAGATCATCAGCCCCGGCTCTGCGCCAGATAATGAGAGTGAACGATTCCCAATCGTCTGGTCTGCTCTGATTACCGGATTGTCCGTGCCGTCGATTGCCATCGATCGGCGGGTCGAAATTTCCGATCGCAGTGGAGTGATGTTGTATGCTGACATCTATCATCCAGCGGGACCGGGTCCGCATCCGATTGTGCTGGTCCTCCACGGAGGCGGATGGAGCGGCGGGGATCGCACGGAAGCATCACCTGCAAGCAAAGCCCTGGCCGCTGCCGGCTTCGTCGTCGTGGCCACTGATTATCGACTTGCCCCGGCACATCATTATCCAGAGCAAATCACGGATGTGCTAGACTCGCTCACCTGGATTCGTCAGCGTGCACCACAATGGAGAGCCGATCCGACGCGCATCGCGCTGCTCGGTCGCTCTGCAGGATCGCAACTCGCGATCTTGACTGCTTCAAATCCTGCCGCGGGGATCACGTCGGTGGTGGCCTTCTATAGCCCCGTCGACTTTGTCGTCGGCTGGAAGGAACCGGGATGGCCGGATCCGTTGCATGCGCGGGAGATCTTCACCGACTATTTCGGGGGCACCTACGATGAACTGCCCGAGCGCTACCGCGAGGCCTCGCCGATCGCACACACCGATCGTCCGCTTCCGCCCACACTCTTGATTTCGGGTGGCCGGGATCAGCTGGTCGATCTCTCATTCAGCCGGCAATTGGCGGAACGTCTCACCGCCGGCGGCACGCCGAACGCGTTGGTGACGATCCCCTGGGCCGAGCATGCGTTCGATCTGATTCCCCAAGGAATCGGCAGTCAGATCGCCTTGCACCAGGTCATTCGATTTCTGAAATTAACTTTAGGAACGGCTGCGTCGACTCACGGCCCATAGGGTGATCTTCCCCCCGAAAAGTTGGGACCGGTTAAGGGTTGTTTGGGCGTGCGGTGTCGATGTCGGTACCATGCAAGTGCGCCCCTGAGAAGGAGATTATAAGGGCAATGCTGGTACTGCGTGGAGGGTGACGGTCATTACATCAAGACCCACGGTGAAATGTCGCTAGACACACCGATGCAAGCCACTACCAAATGCCACCCATGAAACAAATAGTCCATCTCCTAGCTCTTGTCTTCGGACTGGCGCTCACCGTCGTCCACGCCGCGGACACGACACCCGCCGAGGTCCGCGCCATCGCCAAGGAAGCCTACACCTACGGCTTCCCCATGGTCGATAGCTACCGCATCCAACACGCCTACTTCGTCGACCGGGAGGGCCGCGAGTTCAAAGCGCCCTGGAACCAGATCCTCAACGTGCCTCGCGTGTTCACGCCTGAGGACAAGGCGATCCAAACACCCAACTCGGATACACCCTATTCGTTCCTGGGTCTGGACCTGCGCGCCGAACCGATCGTGGTCACGGTTCCGGCGATGGAAAAGGAGCGTTATTTCAGCCTCCAACTCGTCGACGCGTATACGCACAACTTTGGCTATCTCGGCACCCGCACGACCGGCAACGACGGCGGTAGCTTCCTGATCGCTGGCCCACGTTGGACAGGTGAGACACCCAAGGGCATCAAGAAAGTCATCCGCTCGGAAACTGAGTTCGTGATGAGCGGTTTTCGCACGCAGGTGTTCAATCCGGGCGACCTCGACAACGTAAAGAAAGTCCAGGCCGGCTATAAAGTGCAGCCGCTCTCCACGTTTCTCGGTCAGCCCGCTCCCCCGGCGCCGCCGGCGATTGACTTCATCAAGCCGCTTACGGCAGAGCAGCAGAAGACGTCGTTGGAATTCTTCAGCGCCCTCAACTTCCTCCTTCAATTCTGCCCGACACACCCGTCCGAGACCGAGCTCATGGCGCGCTTCGCGAAGATCGGCGTGGTCGCCGGAAAGAAGATCGACGTCTCCGCGCTGTCGCCTGACATCAAGAGCGCGATGCAAGCCGGCATGACGGATGCGTGGGCCGAGTTCGCGGAATTGAAGAAGAGCCACATCGATCCGGGCACGTTGAAAATGAACGTGATGTTCGGCACGCGGGAATTCCTGAAGGGGAATTACCTGTACCGCATGGCGGGCGCGGTGCTTGGCATCTACGCCAATTCCAAGGAAGAGGCCCTGTACCCGATTTACAGCATCGACGCTGACGGACAGAAACTCGACGGTGCCAACCGCTACACCGTGCGCTTTGCGCCAGGCCAGTTTCCGCCGGTCAACGCGTTCTGGTCACTGACCATGTATGAGCTGCCGGCGAGCCTGCTTGTTGCCAACCCGTTGAACCGTTACCTGCTCAACTCAGGGATGATGCCAAAGTTCGTGAAAGATGCCGACGGCGGGCTGACGCTCTCCATCCAGAACGAATCCCCAGGCAAGGATAAGGAAGCGAACTGGCTGCCCGCGCCCAAGGGTCCGTTCGTGATGTTCATGCGCCTCTACTGGCCGAAGGAAGAGGCCCTCAATGGCACGTGGACCCAACCGCTTCTGACCAAGGTGAAATAAATCATGAAAACCATCCTGCTATTTCTTGCGCTCGCTCTCGGGTTGGTGTTTACCGACGCCCAAGCCGCGGACGTCACGCCCGCCGAGGCCCGCGCTATCGCCAAGGAGGCCTATACTTATGGCTACCCGATGGTGGACAGCTACCGCATCCAGCACGCCTACTTCGTCGATACCAAGAGCCCCGAATACAAGGCGCCTTGGAACCAACTGAAAAACACGCCACGCGTCTTCACGCCCGACGACAAGGCGATCCAGACTCCCAACTCTGATACGCCTTATTCATTCGTCGGCTTTGACCTGCGCGCCGAGCCGATCGTGCTCACTGTTCCGATGATCGAGAAGCAGCGCTATTTCAGCATTCAACTGATCGATGCCTACACGCACAACTTCGACTACATCGGCAGCCGCGCCACCGGCAACGAGGGCGGCAACTTCCTGATCGCCGGGCCAAGCTGGAAAGGCGAGACACCCAAGGGCATCACCAAAGTGATCCGCTGCGAAACCGAGTTCGCATTTGCCATCTATCGCACGCAGCTATTTAACCCCGCGGATCTCGACAACGTGAAGAAGGT
>JANYGY010000091.1 GCA_025362255.1 Planctomycetales bacterium | reverse complement strand
AAGCGTGACGCCCGGGGAATGGCGCCGTCGTATGACTGCACACCATTTTTCACCTTAGCAACGAATGTGCGGGTCTGATCTTTCCCCCGCTTGGTTGACACTCTGCCAAGTGCACCCGCTCTGCCTGGATGCCATGATGGCTAGGTCTGCCTACATCAGATCTTTCCTGATGTAGGAGCATGCGGCAATCAGGCGCCCTGCTCTACCCCGAACGTCCAAACAACATGAACCAGGGTCAACTTTTCGAGGGGATTATCTCGATGCGTACACCTTCTCTTATCAATTCCTTGCCAGTTGAGATCCCCGCCTCTGCCACCACCAACCGACCACGCGATCGAGAGCTACTCGTCCACCGCCATGGGCGAGGAGAGCCAAGAGCAGAATCCCGAACATCCAAGGCACCACGTCGGTCAAGCCTTTGTCGGGGTCCAGGGCGAGCGCGGCAATGAAGCTCCCGCGATCAGCCGTGGCGATCGCCACCGCCATGGTCGCCAGCAATAGCGCGGCAAAGGGGCGGACGCCGAGGCCGATAATCAGCATGCCCCCACCCACCATTTCCAATGTGCCGATGCCGACCGCATGCAGACCTGGGGCTGGGATGCCCAACCCGGCAAAGAATTCGGTGGTCTGCCCGAGATTGCGCAGCTTGCCCAGGCCAGTGAGCACGAACGTCTGTCCGATGGTGATCCGGATTGCCAAGGCACTGGCATCTGCCAGCACCGGTTGGGTACGGGTCCAAGCGGTGGCGAGAATGGAGGTGATGGTCACGTGGTTTCCAGTCCGGCAAAACAGCCGGCGGTAAAGAGGTTGGCGCAGGCAAGCTGGATTTCGGTCGCATCGAGTCCGCAGCCGTCGATCGCTTGGCCGAGCGGTTCGCCGCGCACCAGCCTGAGCAGCAGTCGGGCGGCGCCCGGGGTGATCGTTCGCCGATGCAGACCCTGAGTATCGCGGACAATGAGGACCGTGCCTGGGTCTGGTGCCGGCACGACCATCAGCTCATGCCGCAGATGCTGGCGAAAAATGGAGTCGATGGGCCAGCGCGACCTGATGCGGCGAAGGCTCGGTACCGGCACCAACCGGACCTTGGCCCAGCGCCGGGAAGGGACCGCCGCCAGAGCCGCTGGGGCGAGGTGCGCGGTGAGCGGCGCATGCAGCGCTTCGACCAGGGCCCATTCCAGGCGAGCTAGATCATAGGCGATCCGGCCATGGCTGGTTGTCGCGAGGTGACTGCCAAGCCAGGTGACCAGACGCTTGCCGTAACGGTTGAGGGTCGAATCAACCGGCGGACATTCGGTGATCACCGTATCCGCGAGTTCCGCGAACATCTCGGCGCCGAGGAGTGCCGCCACGGCCGGGAAGTCGTCGACCAGGCATTCCTGCAAACGGGCACGGTAGGCATGGCGATAGATGCCCAAGCCGACGGCAGCCGGGACGGCGGCCCTCCCCAGGCGTCCGATACGTGCCGGCGTACGCGTGGTGGTGATCGCGGCGAGCATCCAGCGCTGATCGATGGAAAGTCGGTTCATGCGGCCTTCCGGCGGCGCGGCAGCACCCGCTTGGCGCGCAGTGCTTCATCATGGACGGCAGCGAAGTCGGGAATGTCAGCATCCCATTCGAGCAGCACTGAAGCCCCCCCGGCCCGTCGCCAAGCACGGCCGAGCAAATCCCAGACCGCGGGAATGACCGGGCCATCATGGGTGTCGATGATGTGGTCGCCGTGGTCCTGATGGCCAGCGACATGGAACTGGACGACCTGCGCCCAGGGCACGTGATCGAGATAGACGAGAGGGTCGAAGCCGTGATTGCGGGCACTGACGTGGATGTTGTTCACATCCAGGAGCAGACCGCAGCCGGTTCGGGCGCAGAGTGCGGCGAGGAATTCCCATTCGGTCAGGGTGGATTGGGCCCAGCCGACATAGGTCGAGGGATTCTCGATCACCAACGGCGCGCCGAGGGCCTGCTGGACCTGATCGATCCGGGACGCGACATGGGTGAGGGTGGCCTGGGTATAAGGAAGTGGCAGCAGATCGTGGGTGTTGCGCCCAGCGACGCCGGTGAAGCAGAGGTGATCGCTGACCCAGCGCGCGCCGGTGCGGTCACGCAAACGGACGAGTTGACGCAGATAGGTGCGGTCGAGGGGATCGGTCGAGCCGATCGAGAGCGAGACGCCATGCATGACGATCGGATAGCGCGCCGCGAGGCGGTCGAGCACTTCGCGCGGTCGTCCGGCGCTTTCCATGTAGTTGTCGGAAATGATTTCGAGGAAATCGACCTCCGGCTGTTCGTTCAAAAGATGCTGATAATGAACCGTGCGCAAACCGACGCCGATGCCAAGATCAGGAAGTCCGAGTCGGGACGCTGCCATAAAAGACCCTGGATGAGGAAGGAGTTCCTCGCCACCACCCGAGCGGGCGGTGGCGAGGAACGAGAAACCAGCCGCGAGCGCAGCTGACCGGTTACTTGGCGGCCTTGCAGCCATCCTTGCCCTTGCAGGCATTCTTGTCGGCTTTCTCGGCCTTTTCAGCTTTATCAGTCGTGCCTACCTTGCACCCGCCATGACCCTTGCACTCGTTCTGCCCTTTGCAGGCATTCGTGTCGGTCTTGCAGCCGCCCTGGGCCTTGCACTCATTGTGGGCTTTACACTCGTGCTTGGCGGTGGCGCAGCCGCCCTTGCCCTTGCACTCGTTCTGCGCTTTGCAGGTATTTTTGTCAGTCTTGCAGCCGCCCTGGGCTTTGCAGGAGTTCAGACCTTTGCAGGCGTGTTTGCCCACGGCGTCCTTGGATGCGGTGGTGCCCTCGGCGGCAGGCTCGCCGGCGAATGAGGAGGCGTGTGCGCCGCCCATCAGTCCAGTGACGGCAGCGGCGAGGAGGAGACGGTTGAGCTTCATGGGGAGTCCTTGGGCAGTACAGGGCGGTAGCCCCGTTGGGTTGTACCCATCTGTCGCCGACCGATCCCTAAACCTTACACATCTTTTTGATCGCCGGTGGTCAGCCGCTGCCGGAGGGCTTGGGCGATGCGGCCCCGGGCAGCAGGGGAAAGTTCGACAGTCACCGGCACCAGCAGTCCGGCTTGGGCACCGCGAGCGATGGTGCGACTCAGGGCGCGACTCTGGCGGCGATATACGCGGCACGCCTGGCACATCGCGAGATGAGTGCGCAGCTCGATCCGCTGGATCAAGGTCAGCGGATGATCCAGGGATTGATTGGCGAGCCTCACGGCTTCGCGGCAGGCGAAAATTGCACTCATGAGGGAATCTCGAGGACGAACCAATGCTCTTCGAGGCACGCCCGCAGGCGCAACCGGGCACGATGGAGCAGGACCCAGAGATTGGTCGGAGTGATTCCCAATTCCTTACATATGTCCTCTGCCGGGACATCGTCGATTTGACGCATGAGGAAAGCCGCCGCCTGGCGCCGTGGCAAGGCGTCGCGGCATTTGGCAAACACGACCCAGAACTCGGCCTTCTGGCTGAGTTCTGCCGGATCCGCATCCCAGCGTCCTGGTGGACTGACAAAATGCCCGTCCTGAGCGAACATCCCATCGACCACTACATCGGCAGAATCCAGATCACCTGCGAGCGGCCGCTCCAGGCAACGTTTGCGCAAATGATCGCAGAGCTTGTGCCGAAGGATGCCGATCAGCCACGTGCGCTCGCTCGATTCTCCACGGAAACCAGTGCGGGCGCCCAGGGCGGCGAGAAAAGTCTCCTGAACGAGATCCTCGGCCGTGGCCTCGTCACGGACCCGGCCGAGGGCGTAGCGGAACAGCGCATCACCATGGTCGGCCAGCAGACGATCCGGGGGTGGTGCCGGCGCAGATAATACGGGGTCCATGACCGGTAAGGATAAATGCGCGCGGAAATTGGCCAAAAGATAATTCTCACCACTGCCGCTGGGCCTGAAGAATTGCTCCAACTTGTATTTTCATTGGGCGGACATTCCTACGTTAACTAACTCAGCTGCTCCTTCTGGGTAGATCAAAATAAGTATATGCTTTGGACTCGACAAACGAATGCGTCGGTTTCGTTGCGGAACGTACACACGTCCCACCCGTGCGGCGGGGCGACCTTCGCGAATCAGGCCAGGAGTCTGTCGGAGATTAGGGCGACGAGGATGACGAAGCTGACGAAGCTGAGCAACGAGCCCGAGTCAATCTGGCGGAACTATCACCGACAGACTCCCAGGCTGCGGAATGTGATTCACTCCACCAGCCGTCCGCTATGTTTTATCGCTTCAACATTACGCCGAATCTCGGTTCGCCGAGAGCGGGGGAACCACTGCGGACATCCGTCCGCTGGGGCGCATCGCGGTTCATCCGCGTAGGGCATCTTCGGCCCGAGCCCGTCAGCTAACCTCGTAGGTATCGAAGAAGCGGCGTTTCCGCTTCGAGAAGCCGTGTCATGTCTGCACCCGATACATCCCCATCACCGTCGACCGATGCCTCACCGTCGGCCGACCCATCACCCCACTCGCGATCGCCGCAACGATCGGGCAGAAGTCCCGCAACCCAGCCCTCAGGACGTCAACTGTGGCTGATGTCCCTCCTCGCCCTCGGCGTGGTTTATGGTGACATCGGGACGAGTCCGCTGTACGCGATCAGCGAATGCTTTGGCGAAAGCGGAGTGCCTGCGGCGCAGGCCGTCAACGTCTTCGGGGTGTTGTCCCTGATCACGTGGTCGCTCATCTTGGCCATATCGGTGAAGTATCTCGGCTTCGTCCTACGCGCGGACAATCGAGGTGAAGGCGGTATACTTGCCTTGAGCGCGCTGGTGGCTCCGACGCGCGGACCACGCATGAAACGGGCGCTGATGGTGCTCGGCTTGATCGGTGGCGCGTTCCTCTTCAGCGATGGCGTCATTACGCCAGCGATTTCAATCCTCAGCGCCATCGAAGGCATCAAAGTCTCACAACCTGGAGTAGGACCTTTCGTGGTGCCGATCACGGTGGCCATCATCGTGGCGCTGTTCTTGTTCCAGCGTCGGGGCACCGCCGGCGTTGGTGTCGTCTTCGGGCCGGTGACCGTCGTTTATTTTCTGACCATCTCTCTGCTCGGATTCAGAAGTATCCTTCATAATCCAGAAGTCCTCAGCGCCATCGATCCGCGCCACGCAATCGCGTTCTTTGCCGCCAACGGCATGCATGGCTATCTGGTGATGGGCTCGGTATTCTTGGTCGTCACTGGCGGCGAAGCTCTCTACGCGGATCTGGGTCACTTTGGACGCAAGCCGATTCGGCTGGCTTGGTTCCTCCTCGTGTTGCCGGCCCTGCTCGTAAATTATTACGGACAGGGCGCACTGCTGCTGCGTGATCCGACGGTGAGCAATGTCTACTATCAGCTCGCACCGTCCTGGGCCCAACTTCCCCTGGTGGGACTTTCTGCAGCCGCTGCGGTGATCGCGTCTCAAGCGGTGATTTCGGGAGTATTCTCGATGACCGCGCAGGCCATCCAGTTGGGTTTTTGGCCACGCATGGCGGTTACTCACACCTCGGCGACAGCGATCGGTCAAATCTATCTCCCCGGAGTGAATTGGGCCCTGATGGTGGCCTGCATAGGTTTAGTGGTCGCCTTCGGGAGCTCGACGAATCTGGCGGCCGCCTACGGCGTGGCCATCTCCATTACCATGGTGGTCACCACCATCCTGTTTTACTTTGCCGCTCGTCATGTGTGGAAATGGTCGATGCCCATCGCGCTGAGCGTGACGGCGCTATTCTTGATTGGTGATCTCTCATTTTTCGGCGCGACCATGACCAAGATCCCGCACGGAGGCTGGTTTCCGCTCGCGATTACTGCCATCCTCTATGTCTTGATGAGCACCTGGAATCAGGGCCGCCTTCGACTTGGCGCGCACGTCGGCGAGGAAGGCCTCCAACGGCAATGCGACTTCCTTCATGCGGGCGCCAAG